>NZ_JBEOOB010000029.1:0-54397 GCF_040308685.1 Pseudoalteromonas sp. 20-MNA-CIBAN-0454
TTCGAGTCAACACTTAGTTTTAAACTTTCTTTTTGGAAGATTTAAAACCGAAGTTTTATTTAACTCTCTGAGTAGTTACTGCCTTGCTATGCTTTGGTGTTTCCCTTCTCAGTGGGGTCGCATTATAGGGATAAACGAGTGAGGGTCAACACTTTATTTCCGCTTTATGATAATTAAATGAATATTGTATAAAAGGCATACAAACAAAGGCTTGCAATGAAGTTTAAGCTTAAAAAAGCACCAAATAAATGGCAGTAATAGGGAAGTTATAGTTACGCTAGGTAGAAGGTAGGTTGTTTAGTTTAAATGTTATGTTTAAATAATTAAATGCGGCTTAGTTATAGTACTTTACTGAGTAGCTCTAAATAAATTAAGAGCCGGTACTTTGCACCTTTTAAGGTTTAGCAAAATACTCAGTTAAATATCTGATGTAGAGTAGGGGGCTCATATTGTTCAGACAATAAAAAAGCGAGTTAATAACTCGCTTCTATCTACTTATACTTTTTAACTAAATATAAGTCGTTATTTTTTAACTGGGCGTTTCCAGCCATCTAAATTACGCTGTTTGCCTCGAGCAATAGCTAGTTGCTCATCTGCTACTGTATTCGTAATAACAGAGCCTGCACCAATTGTTGCCATTGCACCAATATTTACGGGTGCAACAAGCGATGAGTTAGAACCAATAAAGGCATTGTTGCCAATAATGGTTTTTGCTTTATTAACGCCGTCATAGTTACAGGTAATAGTACCCGCGCCAATATTAACCTTTTCGCCAATTTCAGCATCACCTAGGTAACTTAAGTGATTAGCTTTAGAGCCTTTACCTAAACGGGTTTTTTTCATTTCGACGAAGTTGCCAACATGTGAGTCTTCTTCCATAATGGCACCAGGGCGAAGGCGGGCATAGGGACCAAGCGTACATTTAGCAGCAACTGTTGCATCTTCTATGAGTGTATTAGCTTTTATTATAACGTTATCGCCAATGCTGCAGTTTTTGAGCACACAGTTTGGTCCAATTTCAACGTTATGACCTATAGTCACTTTGCCTTCAAAAATCACGTTTATATCTATTAGTACATCTTCACCGGTGGTGACTGTTCCGCGAACATCTATACGGGCAGGATCGGCAAGTGTTGCCCCATTAAGCATTAATTCTTGTGCTTGCCATGCTTGGTACGCACGTTCAAGGCCAGCTAGTTGTATACGATTATTAGCGCCTTCTACTTCCATTGGGTGATCTGGCTGAGCTGATGTAATTTCGACACCTTCGCTATGCGCCATTGCCACTATGTCGGTTAGGTAATATTCGCCTTGTGCATTATTGTTAGATAAGTTGCCTAACCAGCTTTTTAGCAATCGACCATTAACGGCCATAATACCGGTATTTACTTCGCTAATAAGTAATTGCTCTGGGCTGGCATCTTTTTGCTCAACAATACCCACTAACTTGCCATCAACACGTAGCATACGTCCGTAACCATTTGGATTGGCTAAATTTACGGTTAATACCGCTAAACCATGTTTAGGTGTCGCAGCTAATAAACGTTCAAGCGTTGATTGCTTAGTTAAAGGCACGTCACCGTATAAAATCAGCACTGTATCATCGTCATTAACATGAGAGTTGGCTTGCGCTACTGCATGACCCGTACCTAACTGCTCAGCTTGGAGTACCCAATTTACGTTGTTGTTGGCCAGTTGTTGTTGTAATAGTTCGCCACCATGACCGTAAACTAAGTTAGTAGTAGTTGCACCTAGTGCTTTTGCGTTATCAATAACGTGCTGCACCATAGGTTTGCCAGCCACTTTATGAAGAACTTTAGGTAGCGCTGAGCGCATGCGAGTACCTTTACCCGCTGCAAGAATAACCGTTGTTAGAGACATTAAAACAATTTCCTTTTTTCGTTGTTTTAGCTAAATAAGCGCGTACTGGTGCACAGTAGATTATGTAAATCACATCATGTGCAAATACTCAGTAGCTTAATTACTGACTACTGAATCTTGGCTGAAACACTCAGACACTTCAATGGCGTTATTGTAACGGGGATTAGTGATGGATATAAGTAACAAGGGATAAATAGTGAGCACAAAAAGTAAATTTATAATTTTTATAACATTGCTGATTTATATTACAGGCACAAAAAAGCCCACGTTATGTGGGCTTTTAAAAACCAGATAGGCTTACT
Organism: Pseudoalteromonas sp. 20-MNA-CIBAN-0454; assembly: GCF_040308685.1. Taxonomy (NCBI): domain Bacteria; kingdom Pseudomonadati; phylum Pseudomonadota; class Gammaproteobacteria; order Alteromonadales; family Pseudoalteromonadaceae; genus Pseudoalteromonas; species Pseudoalteromonas sp. 20-MNA-CIBAN-0454. The sequence continues at coordinate 2,184 of NZ_JBEOOB010000029.1, forward strand.
TTTTACGTAATTGCTGAATAATGCGTAGCTGAGCAATTGCTTCAGCTAGTTGCACTGCGGCTTGATTATAATCAAGTTCAGCAGATGCACCTTTCGCCATTTGAGCTTCAGCGTCACGTTTAGCAGCTTCTGCAGCTTGCTCGTCAAGGTCTTCACCACGAACAGCTGTATCAGCAAGAACAGTCACTAGATTAGGTTGTACTTCTAATGTACCGCCAGCAATGTAGATGAACTCTTCTTCACCAAATTGCTTAACTAAACGTACCATACCAGGTTTAAGGGCAGTAAGTAGTGGAGCGTGACCAGCATTAACGCCTAACTCACCTTCACTACCAGTAACTTGAATCGATTCAACACGGCCAGAGAACAAACTCTGCTCTGCGCTTACTACATCAAGATGTACAGTCATAGCTGCCATACTCCCCTCCTAAGTTACATGCTTTTGGCTTTTTCTTGAGCTTCTTCGATAGAGCCAACCATGTAGAACGCTTGCTCTGGCATGTCATCAAATTCACCGTTTAAGATGCCTTTAAAGCCAGAAATTGTATCTTTTAGTGATACGTATTTACCAGACGCGCCTGTAAACACCTCTGCCACGAAGAATGGCTGAGATAGGAAACGTTGGATTTTACGTGCACGAGATACAAGTTGCTTATCTTCGTCAGAAAGCTCGTCCATACCTAGGATTGCAATGATGTCTTTAAGTTCTTTATAACGCTGAAGAACTGTTTGAACGCCACGTGCTGTATCGTAGTGCTCTTGACCAATTACTTGTGGGTCAAGTTGACGTGAAGATGAATCAAGTGGGTCTACCGCTGGGTAGATACCAAGTGAAGCGATATCACGCGAAAGTACTACCGTTGCGTCTAAGTGAGCAAAGGTAGTTGCTGGAGATGGATCCGTTAAATCATCCGCAGGTACGTATACCGCTTGGATTGAAGTGATTGAACCCGTCTTAGTAGAAGCAATACGCTCTTGTAATACACCCATTTCTTCAGCAAGTGTAGGCTGGTAGCCTACCGCTGATGGCATACGACCAAGAAGTGCAGATACTTCTGTACCAGCAAGTGTGTAACGGTAGATGTTATCTACGAAGAAAAGTACATCGCGACCTTCGTCACGGAACTTTTCAGCCATAGTAAGACCTGTTAACGCTACGCGTAAACGGTTACCTGGAGGCTCGTTCATCTGACCGTATACAAGCGATACTTTATCAAGTACGTTTGAATCGTTCATCTCATGGTAGAAATCGTTACCTTCACGTGTACGCTCACCAACACCGGCGAATACTGAGTAGCCGCTGTGCTCGATTGCGATGTTACGGATAAGTTCCATCATGTTTACGGTTTTACCAACACCGGCACCACCGAATAAACCAACTTTACCACCTTTAGCGAATGGACATACAAGGTCGATAACCTTGATACCAGTTTCTAAAAGCTCAACTGAACTTGATTGCTCTTCGTAAGTAGGCGCTGCACGGTGAATAGACATACGGTCTTCTTCGCCGATTGGGCCAGCTTCATCGATTGGCTCACCAAGTACGTTCATGATACGACCAAGTGTTGCTTTACCAACTGGAACTTGAATCGACTCACCTGTATTCATTACCGAAGCACCACGACGCAAACCGTCTGTAGTACCCATAGCGATAGTACGTACCACACCGCCACCTAACTGTTGTTGAACTTCTAGAGTCAACCCAGTTAAATCGCCATCTGTTACTCTTAGCGCGTCATATACGGCTGGCACGTTGTTTTGTGGAAATTCAATATCCACAACGGCACCGATAATTTGGACGACCTTACCTAAACTCATGTCTATTCCTCTCGTTAATCTTTGCCTGAAGCATTAAACTGCTGCTGAACCAGAACAAATCTCACTAATTTCTTGTGTGATTGCTGCTTGGCGAGCTTTGTTATAAATAAGCTGTAACTCATCCATAAGGTCGCCGGCATTGTCTGTTGCAGCTTTCATTGCAACCATGCGGGCAGCCTGCTCAGATGCAGCATTTTCAACTACACCTTGGTATACTTGAGACTCAACAAACCGTACTAACAACGCTTCTAAAATAGCGTCTGGGTTTGGCTCATACAAGTAATCCCATGTGTGGGCAGATACTTCTTCTTCAGCTTTTGGCAAAGGGAGTAACTGATCTACTGTTGGCTCTTGCTTCATGGTATTTACAAACTTGTTGTATACCAAGAATAAACGGTCAATTTTACCTTCAGAGAATGCATCAAGCATTACTTTTACAGGACCAATTATATCCTGAATTGAAGGTTTATCTCCTAAGCCTGCTTTTTTAGCAAGGACTTGACCACCAAAGCGTTGGAAGAAACCAGCAGCTTTACTGCCTAAAGTTGCAAACTCTGCGCTTACACCTTTTTCTTTCCATGCTTTAATATCTAGTGCAACTTTTTTAAACTCATTTGAGTTTAAACCGCCACACAGACCACGGTCTGTAGAGATAACAATATAACCAACTCGTTTTACTTCACGCTCTTCTAAAAAAGGGTGGGTAAAATCAAGATTTGCCTGAGCAACACGACCAATCACTGTGCGTAATTTTGCAGCGTATGGACGGCTTGTAGCAACGCGTTCTTGCGCCCTTTTCATTTTAGACGCAGCAACCATTTCCATTGCGCTAGTGATCTTTTGAGTATTTTTAATACTACCGATCTTGCTTTTAATCTCTTTTCCGCTGGCCATGACTCTCTCTCCGAATCAAGGTGTGCTTTAGTTTCCTAAAGCGCACCATTAATAACTATATTACCAAGTTTGCGTAGACTTGAACTTCGTTAGAAGTTCTTTAAGTTGCGCTTCGATCTCGGCGTTGTAGTTACCAGTTTCATTGATTTGAGCCACAAGCTCTGCGTATGTGCTATTTGCATACGAAAGTAAAGCCGCTTCAAAATCCATGATCTTAGCGATCTCGATATCTTGAAGGAAACCTTTTTCAGCAGCAAATAACGACAAAGACATTTCAGCAACAGACATTGGCGCGTACTGTTTCTGCTTCATTAGCTCTGTTACACGCTCACCATGCTCAAGTTGAGCACGAGTTGCATCATCAAGGTCAGACGCGAACTGCGAGAACGCAGCTAATTCACGGTACTGAGCTAGGGCTAGACGAATACCGCCACCTAGTTTCTTAACGATTTTAGTTTGTGCAGCACCACCAACACGCGATACCGAAATACCAGCGTTTACTGCCGGACGGATACCTGAGTTGAATAGGTCAGTTTCTAAGAAGATTTGACCATCGGTGATAGAGATAACGTTAGTCGGTACGAACGCAGAAACGTCGCCGCCTTGAGTTTCAATGATTGGCAATGCCGTCAATGAACCAGTTGTACCTTTCACTTCACCATTAGTGAACTTTTCAACGTATTCAGCGTTTACACGCGAAGCACGTTCTAAAAGACGAGAGTGAAGATAGAATACGTCACCTGGGTATGCTTCACGACCTGGTGGGCGCTTAAGTAGTAATGAAATTTGACGATAAGCAACTGCTTGCTTAGACAAATCATCATATACGATTAAAGCGTTTTCACCGCGGTCACGGAAGTATTCACCCATAGTACAGCCCGCGAACGGTGCTAAGTACTGAAGTGCCGCTGATTCAGAAGCAGATGCAACAACTACGATAGTATTTGCTAATGCACCGTGCTCTTCTAATTTGCGAACTACGTTAGCAATAGTAGATGCTTTTTGACCAATCGCAACGTACACACACTTAACGCCTGTGCCTTTTTGATTGATGATTGCATCGATTGCTAGTGCAGTTTTACCTGTTTGGCGGTCACCAATGATAAGTTCACGTTGACCACGACCAACTGGAATCATCGCATCGATAGATTTATAACCAGTTTGTACTGGCTCATCTACAGATTTACGCTCGATTACACCTGGTGCAATTTTTTCTACAGGTTCAAACCCGTCATTATCTAGCGCGCCTTTACCATCGATCGGAGCACCTAGTGTGTTAACAACACGACCAAGTAGACCAGGACCAACAGGCACTTCTAAAATACGACCAGTTGTATATACTTTTACGCCTTCAGTAAGATCCGCGTACGGACCCATTACTACTGCACCAATTGAGTCGCGCTCAAGGTTTAGTGCGATAGCATAACGGTTGCCTGGAAGCTCAATCATCTCACCTTGCATACAGTCAGCTAGACCGTGGATGCGGATGATACCGTCTGTAACAGATACAATAGTACCTTCGTTACGAGCTTCACTTACAACTTCGAACTGCTCAATACGTTGTTTGATCAGATCTGAAATTTCAGTGGAATTAAGTTGCATGCTCTTTTTCCCAATTACGATTGTAGTGTTGTGGCTAAGCGGTTTAATTTACCGCGAATAGAGCCGTCGATTACAGTGTCACCCGCCTTAATAATAAGGCCTCCAACTACTGCTGCGTCTTCACTACAATTCAGCTTAACTTTGCGTGCGAAACGTTTTTCAAGTGCCGCTACCAATGACTCTTGTTGCGCTGCAACAAGAGGGGTTGCCGAAATCACATCAACGTCGATTTCTTTGTCGTATTCTGCTTTAAATTTAGCAAATAACTGTGCAACTGCTGGTAGTGCGATCAAACGTCCATTTTCAGCCATCACCTTAACTAGGTTCTGACCTTGTTCGTTGAGCTGCTCAGCACAAATTTGAATAAATAATTCAGCTTGTGTAGTAGCAGTAGGCATACCCGCTAGAAGCGCAGATGCTTTTTCATTGCTAGCAACGTGGCCAGCAAAAAATAACATCTCGTTCCAACTTTCAATAGTGCCTTTATCAACGGCAAGTTCAAAAGCCGCTTTAGCGTATGGGCGAGCGATAGTAGTCAATTCAGACATGCTCATACCCTCCTAGTTACAGCTCAGCGACAAGTTTTTCAACGATGTCACTATGTGCAGCTTGATTAATTTCACGCTCTAAAATTCTCTGTGCGCCAACCACTGCCAGAGTTGCTACTTGCTTACGTAGCTCTTCTGTCACACGGTTACGCTCTGATTCAATTTCAGAGTGCCCTTGAGCAATGATTTTTTCACGCTCTTGTTGACCACGAACTGTCTCTTCGTCAACAATTAGCACAGCACGCTTTTTAGCTTGGTCTATGATATCAGCCGCTTGAACTTTGGCATCTTTAAGCTGTTCTGCAGCTTTCTTTTGCGCTAGTTCTAAGTCTTTTTCGGCTCTATCAGAGGCAGCTAAACCATCTTCGATTTTTTTCTGGCGAGCTTCAATTGCACCGTTTAGTGGTGGCCATACGAACTTCATACAAAAAAGTACGAACACCGTAAACGCAATCAATTCACCGATAAGAGTGGCGTTTAAATTCACAACCGCTCCTCCTTAAATAGTAAGCTGTTCAAAAAATAAAATTAAAGTACGAACAACAATACCATAGCGATACCAACACCAATCATTGCTACAGCATCGATTAGACCAGCAAGGATAAACATTTTAACTTGTAGCGAAGGTGCAAGCTCAGGTTGACGCGCACATGCTTCAAGGAATTTACCGCCCATGTTACCAAAACCAACTGCTGTACCGATTGCACCGAAGCCAATTAGTAAAGCTACTGCGATGTACTTAAGACCTAATACTAGTTCCATTTTTTTCTCCAAAGTTTCAATTGTAATTAAAGTTAAATATTAAAGGTAAAGATTATAAATTAGTGATTATCTGAACTTGCCATGCTTAGGTAAACAATGGTCAGCATCATAAATAAGAATGCTTGCAGTGTAATAACTAAGATATGGAATACTGCCCATACAAAGTGCAGTGGTAACTGCATAAAACCAATTGCGCCAATCAAGATGAAAATCAATTCACCTGCATACAAGTTACCAAATAAACGTAGTGCTAACGAAAATGGCTTAGAAACCAATGCGATAAGCTCAAGTAACAAGTTGAAAGGAATCAATAAAATTTGCACAAACACGTTATTAGAGCTAAACGGGTGAAGCGTTAGTTCTTTAATAAAGCCGCCAATGCCTTTGATTTTTATTGCAAAACCAACCATTAAAATAAATACACCCAGCGCAAGTGCAGAGGTCATATTAATATCGGTAGTCGGTACAATTTTCATGTACACGTCGTGTGAGTCCATACCGAATGCTGTTTCACCAACGAAACCTGCAAATGATGGTAAAAAGTCAACCGGGATTAAGTCCATTAAGTTCATTAAGAACACCCAAACGAATATCGTTAGGGCTAATGGCGCAATAAGCTTACTTTTACCGTGGAAGGTATCGCGTACGTTGTCGCCAACGAACTCAACGATAATTTCAATAAAACACTGAAATTTTCCTGGTACACCAAGTGTTGATTTTTTTGCGGCACTACGGAAGATCCATAAAAATATTAGACCTAATCCGATAGACCATGCGAGGGTATCCACATGCCATGTCCAGAATCCACTATCCGCACATGCTTTATTGAAGGCTAAACCGGCATCGGTCGAACACATCTTCGCATTGGTCAAGTGGTGCTGAATATGGCTAGATAGAGTAACTTCTTCTGCAGCCATGTTATATCCCAAAGTTAATGTTTAAAAAAAACGGGTGCAAACAATCCAGTAAACAACACCAACACATAAGCACTAAAAAAAGGCAGTAACACTACCGGGTAAAGCTTTAGTATTAGCGCGAACAATATGATTGTTAGCATAAATTTTAGTCCGTTGCCGCGTTTTAACGAGGCATACGCTTGATTTGCTTTACTCGCACCCATATATCTGAATGCGTAGAGGGCAAATACTAAGTGGGGGAGTACTGCTACGGTGCCTCCAGCAAATGCTGATAGCCCGGCATTTATTCCCCAACCTAAAAAAATAATTACTGTAGTAACTAACGCTACTACTCCCTGCAGAAGAATTAATTTCAATGCGGCAAGCCTATATGGTCTTGCTAACTTATTCGTCACGTTTAGTTAACCTTAATGGCGTTCTAATTGTCAGGGTATGAAAACTGGCGAAATTATACTTAATCCTGCCAGTTTTGCAACTTGAGTAGCTGTATTGTGGTGTAAAATAACGACAATTGTCTCATTTTAGACATGTTATTTATTAATGCTGGGAATAGTCTTGGTTGATACGGTTTAAAATGCCATCTAATTCATCAAGGTTTGTGTAAGAAATAACCAACTTACCTTTGCCTTTTTTGTTATAGTTTATTTCTACTTTGGCACCTATGTTTTCAGCGAGTTGTTGCTCTAACTGTTTAACATCTGGATCTTTTTCTGTTGCTTCTTTAGCGGCTACAGGCTCTAAAATTGAACGTACAAGCTTTTCGGTTTCTCGCACTGTAAGTGCTTTAGCCACAGCTAAACGCGCCGCATCAGATTGCGTATCTCCCTCAAGCGCTAATAAACAACGAGCGTGGCCCATTTCAATATCGCCGTGTTCTAACAATGTTTTTACGTCATTATTTAAATTATTTAAACGCAATAAATTAGTCACTGTAGTACGAGATTTACCAACGGCATCGGCTACTTGTTGATGCGTTAATTCAAACTCATTTAGTAAACGGTTTAAAGCAACCGCTTCTTCCATGGCATTTAAATCTTCACGCTGAATATTTTCTATTAAAGCAATAGCAACCGCAGCTTCATCGGGTACATCTTTAATAATACAAGGTACAGTATCAAGCTTAGCAATTTGTGCTGCACGCCAACGACGTTCACCGGCAATAATTTCATAGCTATTTTGAGCAATAGGGCGCACTACAATTGGCTGAATAATGCCTTGCGCACGAATTGAACTAGCTAACTCTTCTAATGCTTCTTCCGACATATCTTTACGCGGTTGATATTTACCCGAGTGTAAAAATTCGATCGGTAATTTTTGTAATTCGCTTTGTTGAGATTGCGTTACATTGTGCATAATGTCAGTTGTATTTGACGAATTTTGCTCATTGCTACTTGTTGGTGCAGGTTTTGATGAACTTAACAGCGCATCGAGTCCTCGGCCTAAACCTCTTTTTTTAGCAGACATATTATTTTTTTACCTCAAAGTTAGGCGACAACTGGCGTTGTTTTTTCTTTTCTGCGTAACATTTCACCAGCCAGTGCTAAATATGCTTTAGCACCACTTGATGCCCGGTCATAATACATCGCTGGTGCACCAAAACTTGGTGCCTCGGCTAAGCGAACATTACGCGGGATCACTGTGCGGTAAACTTTATCGCCAAAATGTTGTTTTAATTGTTCTGATACATCATTAGCTAATCGATTACGCGGATCGTACATAGTACGAAGTATGCCTTCAATTTGTAGCTTAGGATTAACTAACTTGGCAAGTTGCGTAATGGTGTCCATTAATGCGGTTAAACCTTCTAACGCATAATATTCACATTGCATAGGGACTAAAATAGAGTCGGCTGCAGCCATGGCATTTACTGTTAACATATTTAAAGAAGGAGGGCAGTCGATAAAAATGAATTCATATTGGTCTTGAATTTTTTCCAGCGCATTACGCAAACGTACTTCGCGGGCAAATAATTCCATTAATTTTACTTCTGCAGCGGTTACATCACCGTTTGCAGCAATCATATGATATTCACCAGAGGTTTCTTTAATTATAACCTCTTCAATTGGCTTGTTTTCTATCAGCAAATCGTAAATAGTTGGCACGTCGCCATACTTATCTACGCCACTCCCCATAGTGGCATTACCTTGCGGATCGAGATCAATTAACAACACTTTTCGTTTTGTTGCAGCCATAGATGCAGCGAGGTTAACAGCGGTTGTAGTTTTACCTACACCACCTTTTTGATTTGCTAATGCGATGACTTTTGCCACAGTGTCTCTGATCCCTAGTCTTTAGAAAGAATAATTAAATGTCGTTGTGCATCTAAATTAGGTACTTCTAATGCAATTTTTTGCTCAAACTTAACGCCAGTCGGTAATGACTCTAGCTCTTCGCTAGGGAACACACCTTTAAGGGCAATAAATTTTCCTGAATGATCAATTAAGTGTCCACACCAGTCAACCATATCTTGCAATGAAGCAAATGCGCGACTGAGTACACCATCTAATTTAACACTTGGCTGATATTCTTCAACTCTTGACTGCACCGCAGTGACATTATCAAGTCCTAGCTCATGTTTAACATGCATTAAAAAACGTACACGTTTACCTAAACTATCAAGTAACACAAAATGAGTGTTAGGTAATGCAATCGCTAATACAATACCAGGTAAGCCAGGGCCAGTTCCTACATCAATATAATGATGACCGGGTAAATGAGGTGCAACAACTAAGCTGTCCATTATGTGCTTAACCATCATTTCTTCAGGTAAGCGTACTGAGGTTAAATTATAAGCTTTGTTCCACTTAGTTAATAACTCAACGTAACGAACCAGCTGTTGCTGTTGTTTTTCGGTTAGCGCAATATTAGTTTGCGCTAACAATGTAGTTAATTGTTGCTGTAACACTAGGTACCCTCGCCGTTATGCAGATTTGCGTAACAAGCCTTGCTTCTTCAGATACACCAATAATAACGAAATCGCCGCTGGGGTGATACCAGAAATACGCGAAGCTTGACCAATAGTGTCTGGACGAGCATCAATCAGCTTAGCAACAACCTCATTTGATAAACCCGATACGGTTTTATAATCAAACTCTTTTGGTAAAATTGTTTGCTCATGGCGTAACTGTTTATTGATCTCATCTTGCTGGCGCACAATATAACCAGCGTACTTTGTATGGATCTCAACTTGTTCAAGCGCGGCTTGATTAGTAAATTCAGATCCTAAGCCGTCAATAGCCATTAGATCGTTATAACGAATTTCAGGACGACGTAATAATTCCTCTAAACTAGCTTCACGCGTTAATGGCGTTTTTAGCAATGCATTAACTTGATCTATCATAGTATGATCTTTGTGGATCCAGGTATCTTTAATACGCTGTTTCTCTTTAGCGATCACTTCCATTTTTTCGTTATATGCCTGCCAACGCTCATCATTCACTAAGCCTAATTCGCGGCCTTTTTCAGTTAAACGAATATCGGCATTATCTTCACGTAATAATAAACGGTATTCAGCACGGCTAGTAAACATACGATAAGGTTCTTTCGTTCCCAAAGTAGTTAAGTCGTCAATAAGTACACCCACATAAGCTTCGTCACGACGTGGAGTCCAAGACTCTTTACCCTGAACTTTTAAAGCAGCATTCATACCTGCAATTAAACCTTGAGCACCCGCTTCTTCATAACCGGTAGTACCATTTATTTGGCCCGCAAAAAATAAGCCATCAATAAATTTAGTTTCTAATGAACGTTTTAAATCGCGCGGATCAAAAAAGTCATATTCAATAGCATAACCAGGACGACAAATATGAGCATTTTCAAAGCCAGTAATAGATTGCACAATTTCAATTTGCACATCAAACGGTAAACTGGTCGAAATACCATTTGGGTATAACTCATATGATGTTAAACCTTCTGGCTCAACAAAAATTTGATGTTTATCTTTATCAGCAAAACGAACAATTTTATCTTCAATAGAAGGGCAGTAGCGCGGGCCTATGCCTTCAATAACACCACCATACATTGGCGAGCGATGTAAGTTTTTACGAATAACATCATGGGTCTTTTCATTAGTAAAGGTGATGTAACACGGTATTTGTTGTGGGTGATCACTTGGTTTACCCATAAATGAAAATACTGGTATAGGCGTATCACCTGCTTGTTCTTGCATTTTACTAAAATCAACAGTACGGGCATCAATACGTGGTGGAGTACCGGTTTTTAAACGATCCACTCTAAAAGGTAATTCACGTAAACGATCAGCCAATGCAATTGAAGGAGGATCGCCTGCACGACCACCTTTAAAGTTTTCTAAACCTATATGTATTTGGCCACCTAAAAAAGTACCTACGGTTAGCACAACACTTGGAGCACTAAAACGTAAACCCATTTGGGTAACCACACCAGTAACACGATCGTTTTCAACAATAAGATCATCACACGATTGTTGAAAAATCTTTAAGTTATCTTGGTTTTGCAATGTTGTTTGAATTGCCGCTTTGTACAAAGCGCGATCAGCCTGTGCTCGGGTTGCACGAACGGCTGGGCCTTTTGAAGAATTAAGTGTGCGAAATTGGATCCCGCCTTTGTCAATGGCCTGTGCCATTGCACCACCTAGAGCGTCAATTTCTTTAACTAAGTGACCTTTGCCAATGCCACCAATTGCTGGGTTACATGACATTTGACCAAGGGTATCCATATTGTGAGTTAGCAGCAGGGTATTCATCCCCATACGTGCGGCTGCCAATGCGGCTTCAGTGCCAGCATGTCCACCACCTACTACGATAACGTCAAAATTTTCGTGAAAAATCATTAATGGGATCCTACTTAAATCAAACCAGTAAACTTCAAAAGGGAGCGTATTCTACCTAGAATTTAGCAGAAGATAAATGATTAACAGCGGTCAAGATCTAAGTGTGTGATCTCTAATAATATAAAGGATCTTTTAAAGAGATCTTTTATTACTATTACTACTACTGAAGCACTTTTCTGTTGATAAGGTTTAGATCTTTATTTAAAACATGCGATTAGATCAGATCTAAAGTTGTGAACATGATCGGATCATCCAGCGAATAAGCTCTGATCAAAAAGGCACTTTATGCACAGGGCAATATCAACCGGATCTTATCCAATGGATAAGCATAGCTATAAATGCAGTTTAATCAGTGTTTATCCACAAAAACTATTAAATTATTAGTAAATTGTGGGTAACTTTAATTTGGTTTTTTAGCTTGATCTATTAATTTAAGCCTGTTTTAGCTAGCCAAGAGTCAAGCCAGGCCAGTGCAGTATCCTCTGGTAGCGCTTCATCAAGAATATTAAGATCTAAGCGTTCGGCTACTCTAAGTGCACCTTTTTGTGCTAATAACTCATCTATATTGCGCCCAGCAAGGTTATAAGTATCGTAACTGGTATCGCCTAAACCAATGACTGAGTATTTTATATTAGATAAATCATCAGCTTGTATTAAATCGTCAATAAAGCTAATCAGATTTTCAGGGTAATCCCCTGCACCATAAGTGGATGTACATATTAACCAAATAGTATTTTGCTGATCTATATCGTTAAATGCTGGCTGTTCATGTAGTTGCGTACTAATACCTTGAGCATTAAGTTGATCAGCTAATTGTTCTGCAACATATTCAGCGGATCCCATTTGGCTGCCAATAATAATATTTACTGCACTCATTAATTTTTGTGATCACATGGCTTTTAATTGCCGCTTATAATAACTGAGTTTGTATAACAGTAAAGTTAAGATGTATAACTATTTTAGCTGTAAATTTAGCCTTACTTACTTGTGATGTTTTAAGTTGTTGATTAAATAGGGTTTAACAAATAATCTTTAAATGTAATCTTCTGATCAAGTTGTTGATAACAGTGGGGAAAGCTCTGTTTAAAGCCGCTTTATTATTTATGATTGATCGCTAAGTTATTGATTTAAAAAATATGAAAATGCTTAAATAGACATTATTAAGCAATAATATATAGCCTGATCATAATGTGGATAGAATGCCTGTTGATAAGTGCTATTTAGATCATAAAATAAATTTAAATGAGATCAAATAAAGCTGATCTTTTTATTAAATGAGTCAATTAACAGTAAATAGTTAGTTTTAATGGCGGATCTAGGATATTTACTTAGTTAAATACGGAAATTTAAGTCTCTATAAAAGGTAATAAAGGCTAATTGTGGATAACTGATCTGAGATTATTTATTTTTTCAGCGCAGATCATCATTAATTTTAGCTAACTTGGCCGACCAAAAATATAATTCACGCTTACTTGGTGTTGTGTTGCTCTACTCAATTTTATAAATATGCGTAATTTAGAGTCAATAAAAGCCTAAAATAGGCTCCTATATTGAATAAATTATAAACATATATTGCAGCTCTTAAGCTTAATTAAGGCTATTTTAATAGGAAGTATTACCATAATAGCCACCGTAAAATTGATCCACTGCAGTTAAAATAGCAGTCTGTTTTGTAAAAAACAGACTGCGTTAATGCTATAAATTAGCCGTTTTATAGCTATTAAAGTGGCATTATTTTTAGTTAAAACGACATTACTCTAACAAATAAAGACTGGCCAGCTCTTATCAGGCATTAATATTAGCGCAATAAAGCTGTTTTTAGGGAGGAAATAGGTAGTGAAAGCAGGGGATTTTGACAATAAAAAAGAGCCTCTAGGGCTCTTTAAAATATATTTGGCAACTTATTTACCAATACAAAACGAGCTAAATATTTTTCCAAGTAGGTCATCTGAGGTGAATTCACCGGTAATTTCGTTTAGATATTGCTGGGTTAAACGCAATTCTTCGGCGAGTATTTCGCCCGCTATATGCATTTCTAACTGAGCTTTACCTGTATCTAAGTGGTACGCTGCATGCTCAAGCGCATCAAGGTGGCGACGACGTGCCATAAAGCCGCCTTCTGTTGCACCATCAAAACCAATACAGGCTTTTAAATGCTCGCGAACCAGCTCAATACCGTCGGCATTTTTAGCACTTAAACTGATGACCGGGTATTGCTGATTTTGCTCCATACCAACAACATCGCCCGATAAATCGGCTTTATTTCTAATCACTGTAACCCCTAATCCAACGGGTAATTTAGCCATAAATTCTGGCCAAATTTTATGGGGATCAGTATCAATAGTGTCGGTTCCATCAAGCATAAACAGCACTCGGTCGGCTTGGTTTATTTCATCCCATGCGCGCTCAATACCTATTTGTTCTACTAAATCAGGGCTTTCACGCAGACCTGCTGTGTCTATAATATGCAGTGGCATGCCATCTATATGTATATGTTCACGTAGTACGTCACGTGTAGTGCCGGCAATTTCGGTTACAATAGCGGCTTCGCGCCCAGCAAGGGCATTTAATAAGCTTGATTTACCCGCATTAGGGCGACCGGCAATAACAACCCGCATACCTTCGCGCATTATGCTGCCTTGCTTAGCTTGATCGGTTACCGTATTGAGCTGGGCAATAATGGCATCTAAATCGCCAGAAACTTTACCGTCAGATAAAAAATCGATTTCTTCATCGGGAAAATCAATTGCGGCTTCTACGTACATACGCAAGTGAATTACTTTTTCTACAAGTGTTTCTATGTGCTTAGAAAATTCACCTTGGAGAGACTGTAGGGCGCTTTTAGCGGCTTGCTCGCTTGTGGCATTAATTAAATCGGCGATGGCTTCTGCTTGTGTTAAATCAAGCTTGTCATTCATAAATGCACGTTCAGAAAACTCCCCAGGCTTTGCTAAACGAACGCCCTCTATTTTACTAATTTCTTTAAGTAACATATCCAGTACTACAGGACCGCCGTGGCCTTGTAGTTCAAGTACATCTTCACCAGTGAATGAGTTAGGGCCGGCAAAGTAAATGGCAATACCTTGATCAAGTTGCTCGCCAGCAAGGCTTTTAAATGGCACATAATCGGCGTAGCGAACTTTAGGTATTTTACCTACTACTTTTTCGGCAACACTTTTAGCAAGGCTGCCTGAAACGCGAATAATACCAACACCACCACGTCCGGGGGCTGTTGCTTGTGCTGCAATTGTGTCTTGATTGATCATGCTATTAATTTGCCAACAATGAGTAACTTTATGGCGGTATTGTAACCTATGGATTTATTTGTAGCGAATAGCTGTGGTGAAAAACAGGTAATAAAAAAGGCGACCGAAGTCGCCTTTATATAAGTAGGAGCTTAATTAGCCTCTTACTTTAATACCTTTCTTTTCCATGCCGCGGTAGATGATGAGCATCTGGACAATAGAAATAAGGTTAGACACTAACCAGTAAAGAACTAAACCAGATGGGAACCATAAGAAGAACACAGAGAAGATAACCGGCATAAAGGTCATCATTTTTTGCTGCATTGGATCGGTAACCGTCATAGGCTGTAATTTTTGCGTAATAAACATACTGGCGCCAAATAAGATTGGTAACACGTAGTATGGGTCTTTCGCAGAAAGGTCAGTTAGCCAAAAAATAAATTCAGCGTGGCGAAGTTCTGTTGATTCTAAGAACACGTAGAACAAGGCTAAGAAAATAGGCATTTGTAGCAAAATAGGGAAACAGCCACCCATAGGGTTCACTTTTTCTTTTTTGTACATTTCCATTGTGGCTTGGCCGAATTTTTGACGGTCGTCACCAAATTTTTCTTTAAGCGCTGCCATTTTAGGCTGAAGGGCACGCATTTTAGCCATTGAAGTATATTGCGCTTTAGTCAGTGGGTACATTAACGACTTAACGATAATAGTAATGGCAATAATAGCCACACCCCAGTTACCTAAAATACTGTGTAACCACTTTAACAATACAAATAAAGGTTGTGAGATAAACCATAACCAACCGTAATCTACGGTTAAATCTAAATCTGGGTGAATAGCTTCAAGTACATCAGACTCTTTAGGGCCCATATAATAAGTCGCAGTAAGTGTTTGCTCACTACCAGCTTGAATATTAACCGCTTCGTCTTTAACACCAATGATGGCAGCATTACTCTTAGTAATTAAACTATAAAGTGTATTTGACTGATCCTGCATTGGAACCCAAGCACTTACAAAGTAATGTTGAATAAACGCAACATAGCCACCAAGTGTAATTTTATTTAGGTTTTTGTCAGCCATATCTGAAAAACTGTACTTTTCGTACGGGTCATCATCAGTACCGTATGCTGCACCTAAATAGTTTTGATCAACCATGCTGCCTTTGTCTTGTACAGTGCGCTTAACTTGTGTGTAAAGCTGTACTTGAAGTGGCGTGCTAGTGGTGTTGTTAATTGTGTATTCTAAAGCAACATCATATTGACCTTTTTTGAATACATAGGTTTTTGTAAAGTTAACACCATTACTATCAGTAAACTGTAGCGGCACTCTAAGCTCATCACCCGTTAAAGTGTATGACTTTTGCTCTACGTGGTAAGTTGGGCGACCTTGTGCAGAAGCATCAGGACCATTTAAGCCAATTAAACCACTTTGTGAAAAGTATTGTTTACCATCAAACTCACCAAGCAGCATATAAGGTGTTTCACTGCCTTTAGTTTCTTCATATTGAAGTAAGTAAGTTTCAACAATATCACCGCCTCGGGTATCAATTTTAACTTTGAAAACATCTGTTGTAATTTCAATTACAGAGCGTTTTGCTAAAGTTGCTGAGGCAGGTAACGCAGAGTCAGATGAAGTTGGTACATAATCTTCTGATTCTGATGATGTTGGGTTTAATGTTTGTGTGGTGGCACTCGGATCGGCTTTTGGCGTGTTGTAATCAGTATTCCATTCTTGAAATAATAAAAACGACACCAGCATCAGGCCAATGAATAAAAACGTGCGTTGCGATTCCATAACAGCTCTTATTTCTCGTGTTGGTGGTTAATATGGGTTAATTTTTCAGGAACGGGGTCGTTCCCACCTGAATGTAAAGGATGGCATTTTAATATGCGTTTAACTGCTAACCAACTGCCTTTTACTGATCCATGCAAATTAATTGCTTGAATAGCGTAACTAGAGCACGTTGGATTAAAACGACAATGCGGACCTAATAGCGGGCTAATCCACTTTTGATAACCGCGGATAAATAAAACTAAACAATACGTTGGCAAAGCAACAAGTGGTTTAAGTAACCTCATGATATATATGCTCCTACGTAAGTTTAGTAAATAGATACCATGTATTTAAAGACTCAATATGAGATTTCAAATGCATGATTAAAAGGTGAGCTAAAGATACCTTAATTAACCCTGTAATTCTATTGCTATTAGGTCTGTTTATTTGATTTAACTGATTTATTAGGGCGCTTTTTAAAAGGTGGTGGTTTGGGCGCACCCGGTTTGCAGCGCTCATTAATTTTACGCCACAACTTGGTCAGTTGTTTGGTTAATTCTTCATTAGACTGCTCATCAATACCACTTTTAACCATAAGCACAATATCTATATTGTCGATGTTGTGTTTATTTAAACGAAAGCATTCGCGAGCTAAACGTTTAATACGGTTACGTTGACATGCCTTTTTAACTCGTTTTTTAGCAACAGTAAGTCCTAACCGAGGTTGATCTTGGTCATTAGGTTTAGCTAAAAGAGTAAAGAAAGGAGTTGCAGCCCGGGCGGGTTCATTAAATATGCGAGAGTAATGCGAGGGAGTTAACAGACGTAACTCCCTGCCAAAGTTAAAGTCTTCCACTTATAAATTAAGCAGAAAGAACTTTACGGCCTTTAGCGCGGCGACGAGCTAATACTTTACGGCCATTTACAGTTGCCATGCGAGCACGGAAACCGTGAGCACGTTTGCGTTTTAAAACGCTTGGTTGAAAAGTTCTTTTCATAACAATCTCTTCCGATCGGTTAAAGTTAAAACATCCTATGCAGGTCGCGATCCTGGCACAGGTGCCATTGCGAGCGCGAGATATTATAGATGAAGTGTATTAAAGTCAATCATAATTACGCACTACCCTTAGAGTATACCAGCTATTTAATGTAGATCATAAAGAGTGATCTATTAGGATCATCATTAATAAGAAGTTTTCCACAGCCCCTGTATAAAAAGTGAATAAAAGCAGGGGAAAACTAAATTAGATCGCAGATTTGTTTCGCGATCCAGAGCTAATTTTGTTATGATCTATGCTCAGGCTTTAAAATTAAACTTGTATTAAATCATTGTGTTAAGTGTTTTATACCGTGATATCAACAATTTTATAAAAATCAGTCTTTTACTTGTGGATAAAGTGTCTTCATAATAGCCGGTCTTGGGTCGCTTATTGGGCCATTTAAACGCATTACAGAGGTGATTTTTAATCATTAATGATGTGCGGGAATAAAAATTATATCTCTGGGAGTTTGACTGTGTATCTGTCGGTTTGGCAAAGTTGTTTATATGTATTGCAAGATGAATTGCCTTCGCAGCAGTTCAGTATGTGGGTGCGGCCACTACAAGCAGAAAGTACCGAAGATACCTTGACGATTTATGCACCTAATCGCTTTGTACTAGATTGGGTAAGAGAAAAATACCTAAATAGAATTAATGAATTATTAGTAGAGATTTGTGGTGTTGAAGCTCCAGAGCTACGTTTTGATGTAGGCAGTAAGCCTTTATTAAATGCACAGCCTGTATCTGTTGCTGGAACGCAATCGGCGCCAACTACACAAGCCAAACAACAATCACGACAACCAAAACCTGTTGTAGAGCCAGCGCCAAAATCTGAATATAAATCGAATATAAAAGAAAATTATACCTTTGACAGTTTTGTTGAAGGTAAATCAAACCAGTTAGCAAAAGCAGCAGCAACACAAGTTGCAGATAATCCAGGTGCCGCTTTTAACCCTGTATTTATATACGGTGGTACAGGTTTAGGTAAAACGCATTTATTGCATGCTGTAGGTAATGGTATTTTGGCTAATAAGCCAGATGCAAAAATAGTTTATATGCATTCAGAGCGCTTTGTACAAGATATGGTAAAAGCACTGCAAAATAACGCGATTGAAGAATTTAAGCGTTACTATCGTAGTGTTGATGCGCTAATGATTGATGACATTCAATTTTTTGCTAACAAAGAGCGCTCACAAGAAGAGTTTTTTCATACCTTTAATGCGTTATTAGAAGGCAATCAGCAAATAATTTTAACCTCTGACCGTTATCCAAAAGAGATAGAAGGCGTTGAAGACAGACTTAAATCGCGTTTTGGTTGGGGTTTAACTATTGCAATTGAGCCTCCTGAGCTTGAAACACGCGTTGCTATATTGATGAAAAAAGCGCAGCAGAGTAAAATTAATTTACCGCACGAAGTCGCCTTTTTTATTGCTAAAAAATTACGATCTAATGTACGCGAACTAGAAGGTGCGCTTAATCGTGTTATTGCCAATGCTAACTTTACCGGTCGTCCTATATCTATCGACTTTGTAAAAGAAGCGCTACGCGATTTACTTGCCTTACAAGATAAGCTAGTTACCATAGATAACATACAGCGCACTGTGGCAGAGTATTACAGAATTCGTATTTCTGATCTGCTGTCTAAACGCCGTAGTCGCTCTATAGCAAGGCCTCGACAAGTTGCTATGGCATTATCTAAAGAGTTAACCAATCACAGTTTACCTGAGATTGGAGACGCCTTTGGTGGCCGCGATCATACAACTGTATTGCATGCGTGTCGTAAGGTTAAATCACTACGTGATGAAAGCCACGAAATTAAAGAAGATTACCAAAATTTAATAAGAACATTGTCATCTTAAGGCTGACTTTATTATGCAAATAACAATATCAAGACAACAGTTTTTAAAGCCATTAGTGCAAGTATCGGGCGCTATTGAGCGTAAGCATACATTGCCAATTTTATCTAACGTATTGTTAGCAGTAGAAAACGGGCAACTTTCAATGACAGGTACCGACCTTGAAATTGAACTCGTTGCAAGCGTGTTTGTAGGTGATGATATTGCCGATACTAAGTTAACATTACCGGCTAAAAAATTACTCGATATTTGTAAAAGCCTACCAGATGGTTCAGACCTAACGTTAAGCTTACAAGAGCATCAGTTATTACTAACCAGCGGTAAAAGTCGTTTTTCGTTAACGACCTTAGCCGCCGAAGACTTTCCTAATTTAGAACAGTGGGATGGCGAAGTTGAGTTTCAACTAACGCGTTTAGAGCTGCGAAAATTACTAGAAAGCACGCATTTTTCGATGGCGAATCAAGACGTACGTTACTATTTAAATGGTATGTCGTTTGAAGTAGACAATACTGACATTAAAACAGTGGCCACTGATGGACATCGCTTAGCTATTGCACAAAAGCAATTAAAGCAATCGCTTAATACGCAGCGTCAGCTAATTATACCTCGTAAAGGGGTGCAAGAAATTATGCGCCTTATGGTAGCCGACGAAGAACTAGTCACTATTCAGTTTGGTGCTAATCATATTCGTATTATCGATATAGAGTTTACCTTTACTAGTAAGTTAGTTGATGGACGCTTTCCTGATTACCGTCGTGTGTTACCTCGTGGTGGCGATAAAGTCATTACTGCTAATCGCGAATGGTTACGTAGTGCGTTTCAGCGAGTCTCTATTTTATCTAACGAAAAGTTTAGAGGTGTGCGTTTAAACTTATCCAATGGTTTGTTAAAAATCACTGCTAATAACCCTGAGCAAGAACAAGCTGAGGAAGTAGTAGAGGTTGGTTACGAAGGCGCCGACCTAGAAATAGGCTTTAACGTTTCTTATGTACTTGATGTATTAAACACATTAAAAACAGAAGATGTACTGTTTACATTGGCCGATTCAAACAGCAGCGCACTAATTGAAGGTGCAGGCGATGAAGAAGCAATGTACGTAGTTATGCCTATGCGTTTATAAGACTATAAGTACCCAATGAGCTTAAGTCATTTGAGCCTCAAATATTTTCGTAATATTGAGGCGCTGACGCTAGAACCAGTTAACGGCGTTAATATAATTTATGGTGAAAACGGCAGCGGAAAAACCAGCCTTTTAGAAGCTATTTATTACCTTTCACACGGCAAATCTTTTAGAACATCAAAGCATAAAAGTATTATTGCGCATCAGCAAGAGCAGTTTGTAATTCATGGCCGTAAAGCTATACACGACTTATCTATTCCTATTGGTATTAGTAAAACCCAAGCGGGCGAAACGAATTTAAAAATTCAAGGTAAGGCGAGCCGAAAAATATCAGAACTTGCACAGCTTATGCCGGTACAAATAATTACTCCAGAGAGTTACTCGTTATTTTTTGGTGGGCCTAAAGAGCGCAGAAAGTTTTTAGATTTAGGTTTGTTCCACGTGGAACATGAGTTTTTCTTTTTATGGCAATCGTTCAATAAAGTGTTAAAACAACGAAATGCGCTACTAAAAAGTAAGCCAAAGAATTATTTTGACCAAATTAAGTTTTGGGACAAAGAATTTGTTAGACTGGCTGAGCAAATAAATAAATTAAGAATGGCGTATATAAGTAGGTTTAAGCAGCAGTTTTTTGATAAAATGTGTGCAGAATTAACGCTAATACGCGATTTAGAAATAAGCTTTAATGCCGGCTGGAAAGAGAGCGAATCTCTTAGCGATGCATTAGAGTTAAACTTTGAGCGAGATGCTCGCCAAGGTTTTACTAGTAAAGGGCCTCATAAGGCTGATTTTAGTTTTAGTGTCGCTGGCAGTAGCGTTGAGAATATTTTCTCTCGTGGACAATTAAAGCTATTACTTTATGCGTTAAAAGTAACGCAAAATAGTTTAATTGAGTCAGAGACAGATAAGCAATCTATATTGCTAATAGATGATTTACCTTCAGAGTTAAGCGAAGATACAAAAGAGAAAGTGGGGCAACTATTAGCTCACTGCAGTTCTCAAATTTTTATATCTTCAATTTTGTCTGAAAGTATTTCTGCTGTGGTGGAACCCATGCAACGAGAACTGCAAATGTTCCACGTGAAACATGGCAACCTAATAACAAGATAAGTGGGATTAACCATGTCTGAGAATTATGACTCGTCGAGTATAAAAGTACTTAAAGGATTAGACGCAGTAAGAAAGCGTCCTGGAATGTATATAGGGGACACCGATGATGGCACGGGCTTACACCATATGGTGTTTGAGGTCGTCGATAACTCTATAGATGAAGCCTTAGCAGGTCATTGTGATGATATTTTTGTAACGATTCACTTAGATGGTTCGGTATCTGTACGAGATAACGGCCGTGGTATCCCAACTTCAATTCATGAAGAAGAAGGTGTATCTGCAGCCGAAGTAATCATGACGGTACTGCATGCCGGTGGTAAGTTTGATGATAACTCTTATAAAGTTTCAGGTGGCTTACACGGTGTTGGTGTATCGGTTGTTAACGCATTATCAGAAAAGCTTAAATTAACAATTCGCCGTGAAGGTAAACTTCATGAGCAAACATACTCTCATGGTGTACCAGATGCGCCATTAGCCGTAATTGGCGACGCAGACACAACTGGTACAGAGTTACGTTTTTGGCCAAGTGATCAAACATTTACTAACTTAGATTTTCATTACGACATTTTAGCTAAGCGCTTGCGCGAGCTTTCATTTTTAAACTCTGGCGTAAGCATTATTTTAAATGATGAGCGTGAAGAGAATAAAAGTGATCACTTTAAATACGAAGGCGGCATCAGAGCGTTTGTAGAGTATTTAAACCGTAATAAAACACCTATACATAAAGGTGTATTCCACTTTACACATACGCGTGAAGAAGATGGTATTGTTGTTGAAGTGTCAATGCAGTGGAATGATGCTTATCAAGAAAACATATACTGTTTTACAAATAACATCCCACAACGTGATGGTGGTACTCACTTAGCCGGTTTTAGATCTGCGCTAACACGTACACTTAACAATTATATGGAAAAAGAAGGCTTTAACAAAAAAGCTAAAACAACCAGTAATGCAACGGGTGATGACGCTCGTGAAGGCTTAACTGCTGTTGTAAGTGTTAAAGTACCAGATCCTAAGTTTTCATCACAAACTAAAGACAAGCTAGTTTCGAGCGAAGTTAAGTCTGCGGTTGAACAAGCAATGGCTGAAAAATTCACTGAGTTTTTATTAGAACACCCAACAGATGCCAAAATTGTTGTAGGTAAGATAATAGATGCGTCACGTGCGCGTGAAGCTGCACGTAAAGCACGTGAAATGACACGTCGTAAAGGTGCAATGGACTTAGCCGGTTTACCTGGTAAGTTAGCCGATTGCCAAGAAAAAGATCCAGCACAATCAGAACTATACATAGTGGAAGGAGACTCTGCTGGCGGATCAGCCAAGCAGGGACGTAACCGTAAAAACCAAGCTATTCTTCCGCTTAAAGGTAAAATATTAAACGTAGAAAAAGCACGTTTTGATAAAATGCTTTCATCACAAGAAGTAGCAACACTCATTACGGCATTAGGTTGTGGTATTGGTCGTGATGAATATAATCCTGAAAAACTGCGCTATCACCGTATCATTATCATGACAGATGCTGACGTGGATGGTTCGCACATTCGTACCTTATTACTTACGTTCTTTTATCGCCAAATGCCTGAAATTGTTGAGCGCGGATATATTTATATTGCACAACCACCACTTTATAAAGTGAAAAAAGGTAAGCAAGAGCGTTATATTAAAGATGATCCAGCACTAGTTGAATACCTAACAACACTTGCTTTAAATAATGCAACTTTGTACACCAGTACAGATGTAAGCGGTATTGAAGGCGAAGCACTAGAAAAAATCGTTCACGATTATCAAAATACCGTTAAGGTAATTGAGCGTCTAAAACGTAAGTTTCCTAATACTGTAATGAACCGTCTTATTTACCAAAGTGAACTGAAAAAAGAAGATCTTTCAGATGAAGCTAAAGTAATAGCATGGACTAAAGAATTAGTTGATGACTTAATTGATCGTGATGAAGATGCTACTATTTTCCAAGCTGCAACAGAGCACGATACTGAGCGCAATTTATACTACCCAGTAGTGAAAATTCGTCAGCACGGTGTAGATAAAGCGCACGTACTTCATTATGATTTTATAGCTTCACACGATTATCAGCGCATTGCTGTTACTGGTGTAAACATTGCAAATATCATTACTGAAGGCGCTTATATTCAACGCGGTGAGAAAACACAACCTGTTGATAACTTTGTGGATGCTTTAGAATGGCTAATTGCTGAATCTAAGCGTGGCCTCTATATACAGCGCTATAAAGGGTTGGGCGAAATGAACCCAAGTCAGCTGTGGGAAACTACAATGGATCCCGATGCACGTCGTATGCTACAAGTAACCGTTGAAGATGCAGTAGCTGCCGATCAGTTATTTGCAACGCTAATGGGTGACCAAGTAGAACCTCGTCGCGAGTTTATAGAACAGAACGCGCTACGCGTAGTTAACCTAGACGTATAATTAGTAATACTACTCACAAAAAAAGGAGCCAATGGCTCCTTTTTTATTTTTTCAATTGCACAAACTGCTTAAAACCTGCGTGTGCACAAGGTATACTGAGGGTAATTTTCACGCTACTTCTCAGATAGTAAAAAGCCAAATATGCAAAAATATGACGTTAAAACCTTTCAAGGTTTGATCCTGGCTTTACAGGATTATTGGGCGCAGCAAGGCTGCGTTATTATTCAACCACTTGATATGGAAGTGGGCGCTGGGACATTCCACCCGCAAACATTTTTAAAATCGATTGGCCCAGAGCCAATGTCGAGTGCATACGTACAACCGTGTCGACGACCTACCGATGGCCGTTACGGCGAAAACCCAAACCGCTTACAGCATTATTACCAGTTTCAGGTTGTGCTAAAGCCTTCGCCAGATAATATTCAAGAGCTTTATTTAGGCTCTTTAGCGGCCGTAGGCATAGATACCTTAACAGACGAAGTGCGCTTTGTTGAAGACAACTGGGAATCACCTACCTTAGGTGCGTGGGGCCTAGGTTGGGAAATTTGGTTAAACGGCATGGAAGTAACCCAGTTTACCTACTTTCAACAAGTGGGCGGCATTGAGTGCTCACCGGTAACTGGCGAAATCACTTACGGCCTAGAGCGTTTAGCCATGTATATTCAGGGCGTAGACAGTATTTACGACCTAGTTTGGGCTGATGGCCCGCTTGGGCGAGTAACTTACGGCGATGTGTTTCATCAAAATGAAGTAGAACAATCTACTTATAACTTTGAGCACGCCAACGTAGAAGATCTATTTGCTCAGTTTGATAAATGTGAAGCAGAGAGCCAAAAGTTAATTGAAGCAAACTTACCGTTACCGGCTTATGAGCAAGTAATGAAGGCATCGCATGCATTTAACTTATTAGACGCGCGCCACGCAATTTCGGTAACCGAACGCCAACGTTACATACTACGCGTTCGTGCTTTATCAAAAGCGTGTGCACAAAGTTATTATGATAAACGTGAAGCGCTTGGTTTCCCGCTGTGTAAGGATAAGTAGGCATGTCAGCACAAAACTTATTAGTAGAAATTGGCACCGAAGAGTTGCCACCAAAAGCGCTGCGTAAATTAGCAGAAGCATTTGCTGCAAACATAACTGCAGAACTAGAGACATTAGAATTAGCGCATCAAGGCGTAAGCTGGTATGCATCACCACGTCGTTTAGGCCTTCGCGTAATAGCGCTTGATGCAAAACAACAAGATAAAGAAGTAGAAAAACGCGGCCCAGCAATTAAGGCAGCGTTTGATGCAGATGGCAATCCTACTAAAGCTGCAATGGGTTGGGCACGTGGTTGTGGTATTGAAGTAAAAGATGCGCAAACACTTGAAACCGACAAAGGCGCGTGGTTGCTGCACCTTGCTAAAGTAGCAGGGCAAGAAACTAAAACGCTGATGGTTGACGTTATTAATAAAGCGCTGGCTAAATTACCAATTCCTAAGCCAATGCGTTGGGGCGCGAATAAAACACAATTTATTCGTCCAGTGCATACGGTAACTATTTTATTGGGTGATGGGTTAGTAACAGGTGAAGTGCTGGGTAAGCAGGTAAGTAACCAGCTTCAAGGACATCGCTTTCATCATCCTGAAAAAATTACCATTAACCATGCAGATGACGTTTTTGATGTTTTAAAATCAGCCTACGTTATTGCCGATTACGAGCAGCGTAAAGCGCAAATTCGAGCGCAAATAGAAGCTGCAGCAAAAGCAATAAATGCGGTTGTAGCCATGGATGAAGATTTACTTGAAGAAGTAACATCACTGGTAGAATGGCCAGTAACATTAACGGCTACATTTGAAGAAGAGTTTTTGGCAGTACCGGCCGAAGCGCTTATTTACACGATGAAAGACGATCAAAAATACTTTCCGCTTTTAGATCAAAACGGCAAACTTTTAAATAAGTTTTTGTTTGTGTCTAACATAGAAAGTAAAGATCCTAGCGTAGTGATTTCGGGTAACGAAAAAGTAGTGCGTCCTCGATTAGCCGATGCGCAATTCTTTTTTGAAAGCGATAAAAAGAAAACACTAGAAAGCCGTTTAGAATCTCTCGATAGCGTATTGTTTCAAAAACAGTTAGGTACACTTAAAGACAAGTCTGCGCGTATTAGCGAGCTTGCCGGTTATATTGCCCAGCAACTTGGTGCAGATAAAGAGCTAGCACAACGTGCTGGTTTATTGAGTAAAACTGACTTAATGACCGAAATGGTGATGGAATTTACCGACATCCAAGGTGTTATGGGAATGCATTACGCACGTTTTGACGGCGAAGCTGAAGATGTAGCACTAGCGCAGAATGAGCAATATATGCCACGCTTTGCAGGCGACAGCTTACCTACCAACTTAATTAGTTGCGCAGTAGCGATTGCCGATAAGTTTGATACCTTAGTGGGTATTTTTGGCATAGGCCAAGCGCCAAAAGGCGACAAAGACCCGTTTGCTTTACGTCGTGCTGCTATTGGCGCATTGCGCATCATGGTAGAAAAAGAGCTACCGCTTGATATTTTAGACCTAGTTGCTAAATCGCAAACCTTGTTTGGCGATAAGCTAACTAATCTGAATGTATCAACCGATGTGTTTGAGTTTATGCTAGGGCGTTTCCGTGCTTGGTATCAAGACGAAGGTATAGAAGTAGATGTAATTCAAGCAGTGCTTGCACGTCGTCCAACTAAACCAGTTGATTTTGATCGCCGTGTTAAAGCCGTAAGCCACTTTCGCACATTAGACGCAGCAGAAGCGCTTGCAGCCGCTAATAAGCGCGTAAGTAATATACTTGCTAAAAACGACATTACCAGCGAAGGTAATGTAGATGAAAGTTTACTAACCGACGACGCTGAAAAAGTACTTGCGGCACAAGTAGCAAAATTTGCTACTGAACTTGCACCACTTTACGCCAGTGGTAATTACCAAGAAGCATTAAGCCAATTGGCTGGTATTCGTCAAAGTGTTGATAGCTTTTTTGATAACGTGATGGTTATGGCCGACGACGAAGCAGTAAAGCAAAATCGTCTGGCGCTTTTAAGTCAGTTAAGCGGATTGTTTTTAGGTATTGCAGACATTTCTGTACTACAAAAATAACATTATTCGATAATGTAAAAAGCCAGCGTTTTGCTGGCTTTTTAGTTTTAATTTTGGTGTATTATTAACCTGAATATATAAAGTAAGGATCTCGAATGAAAAGCCCAATAAAACGTATTTTAACCTTAGCACTTGTTAGTTTTTTAACTGCTTGTTCTACGCAAATAACGCTTGATGATGTATTACCACAACAAAAATTAGATCGTACCGTGTATTTAAGGGGCGACTTTACCTTATGGGATGCAGAGCCACAGTACCAATTTACCCAAGTAGCGCGATCGCTGTATCAAGCAGAAGTTAAATTTTCAACGCCTGGTAAAGTATACGAATTTAAAATTGCCGATGCCGACTTTAGTGAAGGTTACAACTGTGGCTACAGCGATACTCAGCCAGCAGGGCAAAAACTAACACTAGGCCAACCTGCAGTTGCCGACTGTAATACTATTTATAATTACTTTAGCTATACGCCCGCAATAAAAGGCACCTACATAGTAAGTATTGATTACAGTAATTACGACAAGCCACAAGTGACGATAACTAAAAAATAAAGGTTTTAGGTAATAGGTTTTAGGCTCTAGGATTGAGCCTAGGATCAAGAAGGTAGTTTATTATGCAACTTGAGTATGCAACACGAAGTGAGTTTCAAAGAGTTCTTAACGAGGCTGTTTTCTTATTCCAAGAGACATTCAACTCATATTACCAAGACTCGGAGGAGGGGAAGCTACAATACCTTTCTATAAAAAAGTTACTTAATCATTGTCAGAGTATTTCAGTAATTCTAAATGGAACATCATTTGAAGCTATAGAGAATAGCACTCAAATTGACCATGCCTCAGCAAAGGTGCTGCTGAGAAGTGTAATTGAAATATACACAACTCTAACGTCATTATTTTGGTTTGAAGGGAAAGAAGATTTAAGAGAGCTAAAGTTTAGGTTTTTGGTTTATAAATACTCTGGTTTGAAAAGCAGGCAAAAACTAAATCATGATAAAATTACTAGTGACAGATTAAGAAAAAAAATTAGCAAAGAAGAAGTGGATGAAATTGAAAGTCTAAAGAGAATGATAGAATGTAAAGGGTTAGAGTTAGGTAAGGATAAAGTTTATATAAAGAATGTCATAGCAAAAGGCTGGCAGGCTAAACCCATAAATAGAAGACTAGAAGAAACGACATTGCCTAAATGTATTAAAATACAATATTCATATTTATGTGGCTATTCACATTCTGGCTTTGATTCATACATGCAGTTAGCCGAAGATGAAAGTAGTGACATAAGAAAGAAAGCTAGTAAAGAAATGCTCTACTTCTTCACCTCACTTCTGCTAGCTAAGTTAAACCAAACCTTGTTGTTTAATTTAGCTGAAAATGTAGAAGTCAAAACAGATTTAAATGAAACTTATAGGTTATTAAATAAATATGGTACAAATAATTTTGATTAGACCTAGTACTTATTCTTAAAGCCCTTTCTTAACTACATATCTATACGGTGCTGCTTCTGCATCTTTAGCCACCAGCGTGTGATCCATAAACGTACAAAAGCTCGGAATGTCGCGAGTTGTTGATGGGTCATCAGCGGTTATTAATAACGTTTCACCATCATTCATTTTACGAATAGCAGCGCGTACCATCATTACTGGCTCTGGGCAGCGAAGGCCTATGGCATCTAATTGGTGATCGGGGTTATTAAAGCTCATAATAAATTTGCCTGTTTAGTTAAAGCGATTGCTGCACATTAGGGTTTTACATTTTATAAGTTGTAGAGTTTAGCGCAATTTAAAGCGTTATTTAACTATTTTACTCATATCTAAGTTACACATCTTATTTAATTAAAGGACTTAATCAATAGAGCGTGGCAATAACAGATAATACACCCGATCACAGTATTCCAGTTTTTCAATATAACCATATAAAACAACTAAAAATAAACCAATAAAAAAGGCGAACTGCATAAAATCAGTTCGCCTTTTTAATCACCAAGATGGTTTTACATGTTTAAACTAATTAGTCTTGAACACGTTCAAATACAGTGGCAATGCCTTGGCCTAAACCAATACACATAGTTGCTAAACCGTATCGTACATTTTTGTCTTCCATTAAGTGAATAAGCGATGTGCTAATACGCGAACCCGAACAGCCTAGTGGGTGTCCAAGTGCGATTGCTCCGCCGTTTAAATTCACTTTTTCGTCAACTACATCCATTAACCCTAAATCTTTCATTACAGGTAATGATTGTGCTGCAAAGGCTTCGTTAAGCTCAACTACGCCTAAGTCATCAATTGTAATACCTGCTTGTGCAAGTGCTTTTTTGCTTGCTGGTACTGGGCCGTAACCCATGATTGATGGATCGCAACCCGCTACTGCCATTGCTTTAATGCGTGCGCGAATTGGTAAGCCAAGTTCTTTTGCTTTTGCTTCGCTCATTACTAACATTGCAGATGCGCCGTCAGAAAGTGCAGAAGAAGTTCCGGCTGTTACCGTACCCGATGCAGGATTAAACACTGGGCGCAGCTTTGATAGGCCTTCTACCGTTGTTTCTGGACGAATTACTTCGTCGTCTTCAACTAAGATAAGAGAACCATCTGCTGCGTGACCTTCCATTGCTAAAATTTCGCGGCGAAAACGTCCCTCAACAGTTGCAGCTTGAGCACGTTGATGTGAGCGGTACGCAAATTCATCTTGCTGCTCACGGCTAATACCATGCAGTGTTGCTAGGTATTCAGCTGTTAAGCCCATAGAGCCAGCAGCTTGCGCAATGCTTGTTGCTAAACCTGGGTGAAAGTCGTTACCGTGAGTCATAGGTACGTGGCCCATGTGCTCAACACCACCAATTAGGTAAGTGTCGCCAGCGCCAGTCATTATTGCGCGTGCTGCGTCATGCAATGCTTGCATTGACGAGCCACATAAACGGTTAACTGTTACTGCTGGTACGCTATGTGGAATACCGGCAAGTAATGCAGCGTTACGAGCAACGTTAAAGCCTTGCTCCAATGTTTGCTGTACACAACCCCAATAAATATCGTCAATTGATGCTGGATCAACTGCTGGGTTGCGATCGAGTAAGCCTTTCATTAAATGTGCGCTTAAGTCTTCGGCACGTTTATTTTTGAATACGCCACCTTTAGAACGACCCATAGGTGTGCGGATACAATCTACAATTACTGGATTATTCATGATATTAACCTTCCACCTTATAGAAAACACGACCTTCTTCGGCCCATTGACGAGTTTGCTCTGATACTTGATAAATCGCACCTAAGTGAGCATATTTGTCGGCAGTTGCCACAAAGTTAGCTAAACCGGTTTGATCTAAGTAACGGAACGCGCCGCCTCTAAATGGAGGGAAACCAACACCGTAAACAAGTGCCATATCAGCTTCTTGTGGTGATGCAACAATGCCTTCTTGTAAACAAAGTAGTACTTCGTTAAGCATTGGGATCATACAACGGTCAATGATTTCTTGTTTATCGAATGCTTTTTCTGCTTCAGTAATTGGCTTAAGCAGCTCAATTGCAGTTTCGTCATGCGATTTTTTAAGACGACCGCGACGATCTGTTTCGTACTTATAAAAACCAGCTTTGTTCTTTTGGCCAAAACGCTTTTCGTTAGCAAAAATAGTCACTGGGTCTTTATCTGCACGCGCCATGCGCTCAGGGAAGCCATCGGCCATTACGCCAGTACAATGAAAAGCGGTATCAATACCTACAACATCAAGTAAGTAAGCCGGACCCATAGGCCAGCCAAATACGTTTTCCATTACTTTATCTACTTTTGCAAAGTTAGCACCTTCAACTACTAATTTGCTAAAACCTGCAAAGTAAGGGAATAAAACACGGTTTACAAAAAAGCCAGGGCAATCGTTAACAACAATAGGAGACTTGCCTAATTTAAGCGCGTAATCAACTACGGCGTTAATGGTTTTATCAGAGGTTTTTGCACCACGGATAATTTCTACTAACGGCATTTTTGGTACTGGGTTAAAAAAGTGCATACCACAGAAGTTTTCTGGTTTATCTAACGCTTCTGCAAGTAAATCAATACAAATAGTTGAAGTGTTTGAGGTAAGTACCGTGCCCTCTGGCATGGTTTTCTCAAGCTCTGCAAGTACTGCTTGCTTAACTTTAGGGTTCTCTACTACGGCTTCAACAATAATATCGGCACTTTGTAGATCAGAATCATTAAGGGTCGGTTTAATTTTGCTTAGCGTACCAAGCATTTTTTCCATCGACATATGGCCACGTTTAACTTTTTGGCCAAGTAACTTAGAGGCTTCGCCCATACCTAAGTCAAGTGCATCCTGTTGGATGTCTTTCATTATAATAGGTGTACCTTTATAAGCAGACTGGTATGCAATACCGCCGCCCATAATGCCAGCACCTAATACTGCAGCTTGTTTAATTTCTACATCGCTTTGTTTAGCAAGTTTACGTGATTTACCTTTAATGTACTGGTCGGCTAGAAATATACCAATTTGCGCGGCAACTTCTGGCGTGCCTGCTAATTTAGCAAAGTTGGCATTTTCGATTGCCATTGCTTCATCACGAGTACAGTTAGCAGCTGCTTTAATGGTTTTTACAGCCATTACAGGTGCAGGATAGTGGCCTTTAGTTTTAGCCATTACCATGCCTTCAGCCATTGCAAAGCTCATGCCTTGCTCAACACGGTTTAATTTAAGTGGTTGTAGCTTTACATTGCGTTTTGCTTGCCAATCGAGCTTGCCAGCAATTGCTAATTCAAGTGTTGATACACTTGACTCTATAAGTTTGTCAGCACTAACTACTGCGTCAAAAGCACCTACTTTAAGGGCATCTGCTGCGCGGTTAGTAGAACCTGAGGTAATCCACATCATGGCGTTATCGGCACCAATAATACGCGGTAAGCGAACTGTGCCACCAAAACCAGGCATTATGCCAAGGGTTACTTCTGGAAGACCCATTTGTGCAGTTTCGCTTGCTACACGATAATCGGTAGCAAGTACCCACTCACAGCCACCGCCAAGTGCTAAGCCATTTACAGCGCTTAGAGTTGGGAATGGTAAGTCTTCGATAGCGTCAAAAACGTCAGTGGCTTCTTTTATCCAAGTTACTAGTTCTGCTTCAGATCTAGTAAATATAGGTAAAAATTCGAATACGTCGGCACCAATAATAAAGTGTTCTTTATCACTGGTAAAAATCATGCCTTTTATATCAGTATTTGCAGCTAATTGTTTTAATGCTGTTGCGCAATCTGAAAGGGTTTGCTGAGATAGTGTGTTTACAGAAGCTGTAGCACAAAACTTAAACTCGGCGATGTTTTCCTTTATGAAGCTAACTTCAAAGGAATCGCTTTTATATAACATTATTATTCTCCCTAGTTGACGAACTAAGACTGGTACGATGAGTTGCGATTTAATCAGTGTGCTTGCTTTGAATTAAAAATGCAACGAAAAATTTAACTTGGTTACAAAACAGTTGGTTAAAATATAGCTTGTTTGGTGCTATGGTGGAACAAAAGTTTTTGCTTATTATTTTAATTTTATTATGAAGGCATTATGAAAAAATATTTATTAAATGCTATGGCAGCGGTTTTTATTTTCCCTCTTCACTGCGTTGAGGCAAACATCGATAACGATGCATTTTTAGACGCTGAAAAAAAAGTTCGCTATGGTGATTACCAAGACTTTAAAATGGCTATAAGTAATCTTGATCATCCATTAAAGCCTTATGTTGAAAAAGTATATTGGCAACGACATCCCGATATAAAACACCAAGCAGAAATAGAGGATTACCTCACTATTTATCAGCATACGCCGCTAGAGTGGCCAGTGCGTAAAGCATGGTTAAGCTATTTAGAAAAGCATAATAAAAAAGCAGCGTATATTCGCAATTACCGTAAAACCTCTGATACTGAACTGACTTGTACATATTTAGATTATCAACTTGATTTAGGTGCGCCAGAAAAAGCGATATTTAACCAAGTAACTGATTTATGGACGGTAGGCAAGTCGCAACCTAAAGCGTGCGATGGGCTTTTTTCGTTATGGCGTAAAAAAGGCTATATGAGTAAAGAAGCTGTTTGGCAGCGGGTGACTATGGCGGCAGAAGGCGGTACTCAAAGCCTATTACCTTATTTAAAAACATTACTACCCAGTAATGAAGGTTACTTAGCTGATTTATACTTAAAAGTACGCCGCGATCCAAGTGCTGCAGCCGGATTATACAGATACAAAAATAAGTCGGTTAAAGAAGGGCAAATAGCTCTTTATGGTGTAAAGCGTTTAATTTGGCGCGATAAAGAGCTTGCTTTAAAAGCATGGGAAAAGCTAGAGCAAATATTTACTTACAGCGATGCAGCTAAAGCAGATGTGTATTATACCTTTGCACTGTCGCTTGCTTCCAGCGGACATAAACAAGCAAGCTTTTGGCTAAACAAAGTGCCAAAAGATCGCCAAGACAGCAAACTAATTCAGTGGCAACTCGGTAATATGCTTAAAACCCAAGACTGGGAGGGTATTGCAGCCTTTTTTACTGGTAAAGATAACTTAAGTCTTGGCCAGCAATACTGGTTAGCGTACAGCTACGCAAAACGTGGTGAGCAACAAAAAGCAGACGCTATTTGGAAAACAGTAGCAGCTAATCGCGATTATTATGGTTTTTTAGCCGCGGCACGATTAGGGTTACCGGTTGATTTAAATAACCAACCTTTAGTTGTTGATCAGGCGCTTGTTAATAAAGTAAAAAATGCCCCGGGCTACAAGCGTGCGAAAGCTTTTTATGAGCTTGAGCGCTTTACCTCGGCACGTCGCGAATGGAATTACCTAACAAACACCTCGAGTGACGAAGAAAAGTTAGCTGCTTCAATACTCTCCACAGAGCTGGGTTGGCATGACAGCACTATTTTTACACTGGCAAAAATAAAAGCGTGGGATAACGTAGAGCAGCGTTTTCCGTTTGCGTTTCAAGATGTATTTGAGCGCTACAGTAAGCGCAGTAAAATAGACGTGGCGTGGAGTATTGCCATTGCGCGCCGTGAAAGCTCATTTGCCCCCGATGCACGTTCATCAGCAAATGCGCGAGGGTTAATGCAGTTATTGCCCAGTACTGCCGATTACGTAAATAAAGGCAGTGTGTCGAGCCGCCGCTTATATCAACCACAAACAAATATAAGATTAGGTACGCGCTATTTGCAGTATTTAAAAAAGAAAAACCACGGCAATGAAATATTGGCAACGGCTTCATATAACGCAGGGTATCATCGTATTAAACGCTGGTTACCAGATGAAGCTATTCCAGCAGAGCTATGGATTGAATTGATCCCGTATAGAGAAACTCGCGATTATGTTAAAAACGTATTTGCCTACAGGCAGGTTTATCATACGCGTTTACACCGCGAGGGAAATATACTGGCGCCGCTACTCGAAATGAAAATGGGCGGATAATTAATAAAGGTAAGGGGATGCTAATAAGGTTAGATGTTCCCCTTATTTTGAGCGCTTTGGGTATGGATTATGTGTGTGGTAGACTCAAAGCAAGTTAAATACAACAGATGGGTTTATTATGGATAAATTAGCCGTTTTATACGCCGAACATATTGCAACACTGCAACAACGTACTCGTACAATTTGTGAACGTGAAGGGTTAGAGGGATTAGTTATTCACTCGGGCCAAACTAAGCGTCAGTTTTTAGATGATATGTATTATCCGTTTAAAGTTAATCCACACTTTAAAGCTTGGTTACCAGTACTAGACAATCCACATTGCTGGATTGTGGTAAATGGTAGCGACAAGCCTAAACTTATTTTTTATCGTCCGGTTGATTTTTGGCATAAAGTGCCAGATGAGCCGCGCGATTTTTGGGCTGAGTATTTTGACATTGAATTGTTATTACAGCCCGATCAGGTTGAAAAGCTATTGCCCTACGACAAAGCTAACTACGCTTATGTGGGCGAATACTTAGAAGTAGCACAAGCACTAGGCTTTAGTGTTATGAATCCTGAGCCGGTACTAAATTACTTTCATTACCACCGCGCTTATAAAACTCAATATGAGCTTGAATGTTTACGCAACGCCAACCGTATTGCTGTAGATGGCCACAAAGCTGCCCGCGATACCTTTTTTAATGGTGGCAGTGAGTTTGATATTCAGCAAGCTTACTTAATGGCAACTCGCCAAAGTGAAAACGAAATGCCTTATGGCAACATTGTGGCGCTAAACGAAAACTGCGCCATTTTGCACTACACGCACTTTGAGGCAAAAGCACCGCAGCAACACAACTCATTTTTAATAGATGCAGGCGCTAATTTTAATGGCTATGCGGCAGATATTACCCGTACGTATGACTTTAAAAAACAAGGCGAATTTGCAGAGCTAGTGCAAGCAATGACTGCAGCGCAAATAGAGTTAGGTACGGGGTTAAAACCCGGCATGCTTTATGGTGATTTACATGTTGAGTGTCACAATAGCGTTGCACAAATACTTAGCGACTTTGATATTGTTAAGCTACCGGCTGAGGAAATAGTTGAACGTAAAATTACCTCTACCTTCTTCCCACATGGTTTAGGGCATCACCTAGGTTTACAAGTGCACGACATGGGTGGTTTTATGGCTGATGAAATGGGCGCACAACAAGCAGCTCCAGAGGGACATCCATTTTTGCGTTGTACTCGCATAATTGAAAAAAACCAAGTGTTTACTATTGAGCCTGGGCTATACTTTATCGACTCTTTGCTAGGCGATTTAGCACAAACCGATAATAAACAGTTTATTAATTGGCAAAAGGTAGAGTCGTTTAAGCCTTATGGTGGTATTCGTATTGAAGATAACATCATAGTACACGAAGATAGCCTTGAGAATATGACACGAAATTTAGCGCTAGATTAATCACGCGTTAGACTAGCTGTATTATAAAGAGGGGCCTGTTGGCCCCATTTTTTGGTTTATAACTTGGTTCATCAACGAATGTCAGAATATAAATACCCAGCAGCAGATGTTTTTCATCAAGAAGAGATTAAAAAAAGCACCTTTATTGTGCATATTGCACATACCCCAGATTTAAGTTCAGCTAAAGCGTTTATAAAAAGTATTGAAACTAAGTATGCCGATGCACGGCATAATTGCTGGGCTCACGTAGCGGGTAAACCAGGAGGAAGCCATGTGTATGGGTTTTCGGATGATGGTGAGCCAAATGGCACCGCCGGTAAACCTATGTTAAATGTGCTTATGGGCTCAGGGCTTGGTGAAGTTACCGCTGTGGTTACGCGTTATTTTGGTGGTATAAAGCTAGGTACGGGCGGTTTAGTACGTGCTTATGGAGGCACATTAAATAATGCATTAGCTAACTTATCAACGATAAATAAAGTGCCAAGTATTGAGCTAATTGGTAGTAGTGAATACAGTATGCAAGGCGTTATTGAGCAACTATTAAAAACGAAGTATCAAGTGCTTAACATCGATAAGCAATTTACTGCTAATATTGAATGGGTTATTACTATTGATAGCCGCCAAGCGACGCAAGCAATTCAAGATATTTTTGATTTAAGCCACGGCGCGGTTGAGTTAACCATTAAAGAGTAAGACAATATCTTACTCGTTAAACTTACTAATAATAAAAGCGATACGCTAAATGCAATTTCGTACCATTATAAAAATCCTTGGGCAACTTGTTGCACTGTTTAGTATTACCATGGTGCCTCCGGCAATCGTGTCTTTAATTTATAAAGACGGTGGTGGTGTTCCTTTTGTTTTGGCTTTTATTTTTAGTGTCACTATTGGCTTAATGGCTTATTACCCTAACCGCCACGAAGATGGCGATTTAAAAGCGCGGGAAGGGTTTTTAATTGTTGTGTTATTTTGGTTGGTACTTGGCGCGTTTGCATCCTTACCGCTGATATTTTTACAAGAGCCAAACCTATCACTGGCTGATGCGGTATTTGAAGCGTTTTCGGGGTTAACCACCACCGGAGCAACGGTACTAACCGGTATAGAGTACTTGCCTAAATCGGTATTATTTTATCGCCAACAACTACAGTGGTTTGGCGGTATGGGGATCATTGTATTGGCGGTTGCTATTTTACCTATGCTAGGGGTTGGTGGTATGCAGCTATATCGCGCCGAAATACCAGGGCCAGTAAAAGACTCTAAAATGACCCCGCGAATTGCCGACACCGCAAAGCACCTTTGGTATATATATGTGTCAATTACACTTGCGTGTACCTTGGCATATTGGATTGCAGGCATGGATTGGTTTGACGCAATAAGCCATGCGTTCTCAACGGTCGCCATTGGTGGGTTTTCTACTTATGATGCCTCTATGGGGCATTTTGATAGCCCAGTAATTAACTTTATTTGTGTGTTCTTTTTAATTATTGCAGCCATTAACTTTTCACTGCATTACGCTGCGGTAGCAAGTAGAAATATCAGTGTTTATATTCGCGACCCTGAGTTTAAAGTGTTTTTATGTATTCAGTTAGCGCTGGTGGTGATTTGCTTTACCGTGCTTTCGTCTCATGAAGTGTATGCCAATGGCGATGAAACACTCGACCAAGCGCTATTTCATGCTGTTTCAATTAGCAGTACGGCAGGATTTGCCACCGATAACTTTTCGGCTTGGCCATTATTTTTACCAATACTGCTTATATTTTCGAGCTTTATAGGTGGCTGTGCGGGCTCTACCGGTGGCGGTATGAAAGTGGTGCGCGTATTCTTACTATACTTACAAGGCGTGCGAGAGCTTAATAGGCTAGTGCATCCTCGGGCTATATATTCTATCAAGTTAGGCAGCAAAGCGTTGCCAGACAAAGTAGTAGAAGCTGTATGGGGGTTTTTCTCAGCGTACGCATTGGTGTTTATAATTATTATGCTAGCGCTGATGGGAACCGGTATGGATAACATTACAGCATTTTCTGCTACTGCAGCGTGTTTAAATAACCTTGGCCCGGGCTTAGGAGATGTTGCATCGCACTATGGGTCTATTAGTGATGGTGCTAAATGGTTGCTTACCATTGCTATGGTATTTGGCCGTTTAGAAATATTTACTTTATTAGTGCTGTTTACGCCTACATTTTGGCGCGGATAATTTAATTGTTAGTTTATAAATAGTATTAGGGAAAAGGATATGCCAACAACTAACCTAGAAAAGTTACACCAAATAATGTCTGGTGCCATGGTTGATCTTGAAATTTTAACACCAACAGCCAGCAAGCGTGTAAAAACAGAGTTTATAGGTTTGCTCGAAAATCGATTTATTATTTTAAACTATCCGAGCTCAAAGCGCCTGCCTACAGCAAGCGACTACCTGCACGATGGGGTAATGGTGGTAGTAAGAGCACTAATAGAGGGAAGTGGTGGGCAGGTTATCGCTTTTCGTCAGCAAATAATGTCAGTTGCATCTCATCCCGCACGCTTACTTTTTATTAATTACCCAAAGCAAGTGCAGTTATTCGATTTACGCTCGCAAACTCGTATACCTACCTTATTATCGGCCAAGCTAAAACTTAGTGATGACAGGATACTCGACGGGGTAATTAAAGATATTTCGCTAACGGGCGTAAAGTTTGATCTTAAAGACAAAGCCCAGGCCGAAAACATTAAAGGGATGCAATGCTCAATCATCCTCGATAGCAGTAATAAGCAAGTTAAAGACTTTCAGGGAGAAATTTGTAGCGTGAAAGAACACGTTCAAGGTGCTTACTGTGGAATAAAGCTATTAGCCAGCGAAGAAGAAATGAAAAGCTTTATGGGGGATCACTTTATTGACCCTTCAATACTCCAATCAGAAACCGAGTAACTGTACATTTCGCTATTTTGCAACAAAATAGCGATTTATTAAATTTAATTTTAAATAACGCATACCTGCATTGATAAAAATAAAATAATCGATAAAAAACAATTATTTATAAAAATAAAAGCTATTGGTTATTTTCATTTCAAAAATTATTCAGCTGTAACCGAGTTGAATATCCCAGCTAAACAGTCTCCTTACAGTGTGTATTTATAATCTGTGGCGTTTTTTGCTTTTTGTAAGGTATTGAATTTGTTCGAACTTATTTTTTGGGCTTAAAGTGTGTTGCAAAAAGGCAACAAAAATAGACAGTTAATTATCACCTTTAAGTACATGTCACCTTTAACTAATTGAAGTTATTGATGTTTTAAATGTTGGCATCGAAGTTGTAATAGTTAAACTGTATTGCATTAAACGTGATTTAAAGTGAAGCACTTAATCGCAGTTAACATAAACTTTGAAGGAAGATTGATTATGAAAACATTAAATAAAACGTTAGCACTTATCGCTCTAGCATCGTCATCAGCCGCTTTTGCAGTAAGTGATTTTGATACCCTTGATGTAGATGGTAATGGCGCAATTAGTCAAAGCGAAGCTGCTGTTGATGCAGAGTTAATGAGTATTTTCTCAGAGCTTGATACTGACCAAAACGGTGAGTTATCAAAAGAAGAATTTTCTAAAGCATAAGCAAAATGCAAGGTTGATAAAATTCTGTGTTGCCAAAGACAACCTAAGTAAGCAAGGGAGCTTATGAAAAAGAATAACAAGGAAAGTATAAACCTTAGTATATCTAATTTTTTGATAAAGCATTGAATAACATAGTAAAGGATTAAATTATGAAACAGTTAAATAAAGCACTCGCACTTATCGCTCTAGCATCGTCATCAGCCGCTTTTGCAGCAAGTGATTTTGATACCCTTGATGTAGATGGTAATGGCGCAATTAGCCAAAGTGAAGCGTCGGTAGATTCCGATTTAATCGCACAATTTGCAGAGTTAGATACAGATGGTAACGGTGAGCTTTCTAAAGCAGAGTTTGCTAACTACTAATTACTTTTTCGGTTATTTTTCACAGCCAGGGATTTCTGAGAAGGACCTCTCATTTTTAGGAGATTATTATGAAAGTATTAAATACATCACTTGCGATTTTAGTTTTAGCGTCTTCAGCAGCAGCCTATGCAGCAGTGGATTTTGCCTCTTTTGATACCAACGGCGATGGTGTTATTTCTCAGCAAGAAGCTGCGGCAAATACACAGTTAGTAAAAATATTTGATCAGCTAGATACTGACGGTAATGGCGAACTTTCTAAAGAAGAGTTTGCCAAAGTACAATAAAGCTTTAGTACCCTATATTAAAAAAGCAGCTTAACTAAGCTGCTTTTTTGTGTTTAAAGTACCAACAATGTACTGCTATAAAAATATAGCGCTCACCTGAAATAGTTTTTCTACAATATTAATGTGCTTTTTATCAATTAAGAACATGATGACATGGTCGCCCGACATAATAATGGTATCGTCGTGGGCAATAAGCACGTCGTCGTTACGTACTACAGCACCAATAGTAGTACCTGCTGGGAGTTTTATATCCCTTACAGTTCGGCCAACTACTTTAGATGTATTTTCATCACCATGGGCAACAGCTTCAATAGCTTCAGCTGCACCTTTGCGTAGTGAATATACGTTAATAATATCGCCGCGGCGAACATGAGTAAGTAATGCCGAAATAGTGGCTTCTTGTGGTGAAATTGCAATATCAATATCGCCGCCTTGTACTAAGTCAACGTATGCACTGCGTTGAATAAGTACCATGGTTTTTTGTGCGCCCATACGTTTTGCTAGCATGGCCGACATTATATTTACTTCATCATCGTTGGTTACCGCAATAAACACATCAACCTGATCTATATGCTCTTCTGACAATAGCTCTTGGTCTGACGCATCTCCGCAAAAAACAATCGTGTTGTCGAGCATTTCAGAGAGTTGCTCGGCGCGCTCTTTGCTGCGCTCAATTAATTTTACACTGTGATTTTTTTCCAGTGAGCGCGCTAGGCCTGCGCCTATATTACCGCCACCAGCAATCATAATGTTTTTATATGAACGCTCTAACCTTTGGAGTTCGTTCATAACGGCGCGGATGTGTTTAGTGGCTGCTATAAAAAACACTTCATCATCGGCTTCAATAATTGTTGTGCCTAGAGGTTTTATCGCTTTTCCTTGGCGATAAATAGCGGCTACACGAGTTTCCACATTGGGAATATGCTGTTTAAGCGTAGATAGCGCATAACCTACTAATAAACCGCCATAGTAAGCTTTTACAGCAACCAAAGAGAGCATGCCATCGGCAAACTGCAGCACTTGCAATGCGCCTGGGTAGTCTATTAAGCGGCGAATGTACTTAGTTACTAATGCCTCAGGAGCAATATAGTGATCGACCGGCAAGTCATCGTTATGAAACAGCTTTTCACGATACTTTAAATATTGCTCAGAACGAATTCGGGCTATTTTAGTCGGGGTATTAAAAATACTATACGCAACTTGGCAGGCAACCATGTTTACTTCATCTGAACTGGTTACCGCGATAATCATATCGGCGTCTTCCGCACCGGCTCTGCGAAGTACATCTGGGTGAGCGCCGTGACCAGCAACGCCTTGTAGGTCATACTTATCTTGAAGCTCGCGTAAGCGGTTGCCGTCAATATCAACGACCGTTATTTCGTTTTGTTCACCAACTAAATTTTCAGCTAGTGTGCCGCCTACTTGGCCAGCTCCGAGTATGATTATTTTCATTATTTACCAGTGTTATAAGTACCTATTGCTATGAAGTATTAGCTATCTAAAATAAGATAGATAGCTAATTGTTGTGTGCTGTATAGGTTATATTCTTTTAACTAGTTTAGCGTAATAAAAGCCATCGCTTTCACCAGGAAGTAACTGTAAACCAGGTGTGTTGGGCGTGTCTTTATCATGTAGAGGAATATGCTCAACATCATTGTTATTAGCTAAAAACTTAGCAACTTGTTGTTGGTTTTCTTGAGGGAGTACTGAACAAGTAGCGTATACCAAGGTGCCACCTGGCTTTAGAAGCGGCCAAATACTATCGAGTATATCGCCTTGTAATGCTGCTAAATCGGCAATGTCTGATGCACGACGCAACCACTTTATATCGGGGTGACGGCGAATAACACCGGTAGCCGAGCAAGGTACGTCGAGTAAAATACGATCAAACTGTTTTTCATCCCACCAAGTGTGTGGTTGTGATGCATCACCACATTGTAGGTCGGCACCTAAGCCTATACGAGTTAAGTTTTGCTTAACACGCTCTAGGCGAGTTGCATCGCTATCAAGGGCAAGTACCTCAGCATCGGCCAACTCTAAAATATGACAGGTTTTGCCACCCGGCGCGGCGCAGGCATCTAAAATAGTGTCGTCATCTTTAGGCTCTAAAAAGCGCGCAGCTAACTGTGCAGCAGCATCTTGTACAGAACAAGCACCGGTATCAAACTCAGGTAATGAAAATACATCTCGTGGTTTAGCTAACTTTATCCCATCTATAAAATCAGGGTTAAGTGTATGCTCAATATCGTTAGCTGTTAGCATATCGCTGTATTCTTGCGTGCTGTATTGCGCTTGATTTACACGCAGCCACATAGGCGCTTGCTGTTGGTTTTCTGCAAGCAGATCTTCCCAACTATCAGGATAAGCTTCTTTAACTTGTTTGATAAACCAGTTTGGATGATTGTATAAACACACCGGAATAAGTTTGGCTTTTTCTTCAAGCTCAAGTTGTTGGCGCTGAAAACTACGTAGAATAGCGTTAATAAGTCCTTTTAAACCCAAAGCACGCAATTGTTGTAGTGCATTTACAGTTTCTGAAATTGCCGCATGTGGCGGAACACGCATGTGTTGTAGTTGGTAAATGCCCACATACAATAAAAACTGAAATATTCTACGCTTACCTTTTAACGGCTCCTCAACTAAATGTTGGCAGTAGTTTTCAAGGCTTGGTAAATAGCGTAAAACGCCATAGCAAATTTGCTGTAGCAGGGCTTTATCTTTAGGTGGCAAGCCTTGGCTGGCAAATGGTAGTTCTTGATTAAGCGAAGCGCCTTTATCAACTACGTTATATAAAGTTTCAGCGGCAAGCGCTCGTACGTTTGGAACATTACTCATTATTTTCGCCTAATATTGTGCCAGGAGTAACCCAGTCACTACGACCATTTAAAAAGTCGTTAATTGCCATTGGTTTTTTACCTTGCGGTTGTAATTGCGTAATACATAAAGCATGTTCGCCACAACCTACAATAACGCCATGTTTGTCGCTCGACAAAACGCGCCCGTTATTATCAGGCTGGTTGCTTGATTGCTCTACAACATGTGCTTGATAAATTTTTACTGGCTGCCCTCCCATTTGGGTGAAGCATACCGGCCACGGATTAAACGCGCGAATGTTACGCTCAATTTGCGCCGCGCTCATAGACCAGTCAATATTGGCTTCGTCTTTTGAGAGCTTTTTAGCGTAATTAGCCGCGGCATCATTTTGTGGCTCAGGGGTTATTTTACCATTCGCTAAGTTGTTAATAGTGTCAATAAGTGCACCAGGGCCAAGATCA
The DNA here is from genome assembly GCF_040308685.1 of Pseudoalteromonas sp. 20-MNA-CIBAN-0454. Taxonomy (NCBI): domain Bacteria; kingdom Pseudomonadati; phylum Pseudomonadota; class Gammaproteobacteria; order Alteromonadales; family Pseudoalteromonadaceae; genus Pseudoalteromonas; species Pseudoalteromonas sp. 20-MNA-CIBAN-0454. The sequence goes on from NZ_JBEOOB010000029.1 coordinate 45,591, forward strand.
GCTAATTTAGTATATAAACTGGCACTGGTTTCGGTGGCACTAATAGGGCAGCGGCTTATATGTAACATGTCGCCAGTATCTAGCCCTTCATCCATTTGCATTATGGTGACGCCGGTTTGTTCATCACCTGCCCAAATAGCACGTTGAATCGGGGCAGCACCACGCCAGCGTGGTAAAATAGAACCATGCACATTTAAACAGCCTAATCGCGGCGCATCTAAAATGGCTTTAGGTAAAATTAAGCCATAAGCCACTACAATCATGATGTCGGCATTAAGGCTAGTAAGCTCATTTAAGGCGTCTTCTGTTTTTAGTGATTGTGGCTGAAAAACCGGTAAGTTGTGCTCAAGTGCGAGCTCTTTGACTTCACTGGCTTTTAATTTTTTACCACGACCTGCCGGGCGGTCTGGCTGGCTATACACACCTACTATTTGGTGTTCGCTTTGTATCAGCGCTTGTAAATGACGTGCGGCAAAGTCCGGCGTACCGGCAAATATAATGCGTAATGGTTGAGTCACTGAGTTTTCCTAAGGTGCTTATTACTATTCTGCAAATTTGGCTTCTTTTTCAAGCTTTTTACGAATACGTTGGCGCTTTAATGGCGATAAGTAATCAATGAAAAGCTTACCTTGAAGGTGATCTAGTTCGTGTTGAATACAAATAGCTAGTAGTTCATCTGCATCTAGTACAAATTCTTCGCCTTGCTCGTTAAGCGCGGCAACAGTAACCGTTTCTGCGCGATCAACTTTTGCGTAAGAGTTAGGCACAGAAAGGCAGCCTTCTTCGCTTACGGTTGTACCGTCTTTTTTAATGATTTGTGGATTAATTAATACCAGTGGTTCGTTGCGCTCTTCTGATACGTCAATCACTACAATGCGTTGATGAATATTAACTTGTGTGGCAGCAAGACCAATGCCATTTTCATCATACATAGTTTCTAGCATGTCTTTTATAATCACACGGACTTGGTCGTCAACATGTGCAACTTCTTGTGCTATTGTACGTAAACGTTCATCTGGGAATCTTAAAACTTCTAACGTAGCCATAGTTACCTTTTACACTTATGCTTAATTTAGGGTATTGTATGCTCTTATTTTAGCCATTCGCGTTCCCCTTTAACAGGTTTTGGTCAATAATAATGAAAAAACAATACAAGGAAGCCCAATGAAATCTCCATTAATTGCAATTATCGTTGCATTAGGTGCTGCATTTTCTACTTATGCTGATGTGCTAAAAATAAAAAAAGATGCACCTAAACAGTATGTTGTGAAAAAAGGCGATACACTTTGGGATATTTCTGGGGTTTATTTAAACGAACCTTGGCTATGGCCTGAGTTGTGGCAATTGAACCCGCAAATTAATAACCCTCACCTTATTTATCCCGGCGATGCCTTAGCATTAATCTACGATGCGCAGGGAAATCCACGTTTAGTGATAAATAAAGCGTACCGAAAGCTGTCTCCTCAGGGGCGAATTACCCCTAAAGGCAAAAATGCAATTACCACCTTGCCACTAGAAATGATCAGACCTTATATAACTTATGAGCAAGCTATAAATAGCGACGATATAAAAGCTAAACCTTATATTTTAGGGGCAAACGAGAACACGAAAACACAAACGTTAGGGCATATTTTATACGTTAAAGGCGATTTAAAGTTACACCAAGCTTATGCAATTTATCATAAAGGTAAGCCATATTTAGACCCAGAAACTGGAAGGGTACTTGCTAATCGTGCTGCTTATGTTGGTATGGCTCGCGCCTTTAGAAAAGGCGATGCCGCTAATGGCGAGCCTGCATCGGTCAGAGTTGAGTCGGTGAAGCGCGAAATAAAACAAGGCGACTTTTTACTTCCAGCAATGGAAGGGCAAATGCTACCAGCGTATTTTAATATGCATCGTCCTACCCAGGCTGTATTGGGTTATGTTATTGCTTCGCCAAGCGATTCTAGAGAATTTAGCACTATGGATGTAGTGGTGCTAAACTTAGGGTCAGAGCAGCAAGTAGAAGTGGGTCATGTACTTGATATTGAACGCCAATCACCAAGCGTTATAGATGGTCCTCGTGGTCCTCGCTACACCGAGGACTCAAGTCGCTTTGAGAAGTTAATTTCAAATGCTAACGAGTTTTTTGGTGCTGAACCCGATGATGGAAGTACGGTTTGGAAAATGCCGAAAGAAAAAGTAGGTGAGTTAATTGTATTTAAGGTGTATGACAACGTAAGTTATGCGCTAATAACTAAAAATCAGCACCCAATTCGCGTTGGAGATATTGCAGTTATTCATTAAGTAGCGAGTCGGTGCTCTAGGAGAGAGCATGGATCAGTCATCTGGCAAGCTAGCCCACTGGCTTGCCTTTTATATATGTAAAGGGTTGGGTATTAAAACCCTTTTAGCACTATCTAAAAACCATTCCCTTGAGTCATTGTTTGGCTTATCTCATCAGCAATTACTGCAATTAGGACTAAGTGCTAATCAAGCTACTAATTTGTTGCACACTAATTGGCAGCAAATTACGCATTATGAACAGTTAATCCTACACAATAATATAACGGTTATTAGTATTTTTGATGCCGCTTACCCCGAAGATTTAAAACAAATAGCCAGTGCGCCTTTATTGCTTTTTTGCAAAGGCGATGTGTCGTTATTAACTAGCCCACAAATAGCCATAGTTGGGAGCCGTAACGCCACTCCCACCGGGCTGGAAATAGCTGCTGAGTTTGCATATCAACTTACCTTAGCTGGAATCACTATTACTTCAGGCATGGCCCGCGGTATAGACGGAGCTGCGCATAAAGGGGCCTTAGCTGGCAGCGGAAAAACCATTGCCGTGCTGGGTACCGGTGTTGATATTTACTACCCTAAGCGGCATAAGCTACTTACAAATCAAGTATTAGAGCAGGGCTTGCTTGTAAGTGAGTTTTTACCTGGCACTGCCGCGAATGCACATAATTTTCCGCGTCGTAATCGTATTATATCGGGGTTGTCGCTGGGGGTACTTATTGTTGAAGCTGAAATTAAAAGCGGTTCGCTTATTACTGTACGCTATGCGCTGGAGCAAAATAAAGAAGTATTTGCTGTTCCCGGATCGATTAAAAACCCACTTGCCCAAGCGAGTCATTTTTTAATTAAGCAAGGTGCTAAGCTCGTGGAGAATGTAAGTGATATTCTTGATGAGGTGAGCTTTGCTTATCAAAGTGGTTTTTTAACTCCAGAGCAGTCAACCCAAACCAATAAAGACTCCCAGTGTGAGGTGTTAAATAGTATTGGCTTTGAGGTAACCAGTGTTGATGACATTGTTCGCCGTGCTCAGTGGCCAATTGATAAAGTGCAAGCCAGATTGCTGGACTTGGAGCTAGATGATCAAATAGAGCGAGTTTTAGATGGTTACATCAGGTTAAATACTTAAGCTAAATGCGAGGTGGTGATATGTTTGAAGTGCTTATGTATCTTTTTGAAAACTATATTCACAGCGACGCTGGGCTCTTCATTGAACCTAACGAATTGACCGATGAATTATTACGAGCTGGTTTTAATCAAGCCGAAATATTTAAAGCACTAGATTGGCTAGAGCAGCTAGCCGAATTACAGCATAGTGACACATCACCATATTTAATCACTGACTCGCCACAAACAATGAGAATATTTACCGACCACGAATGCAAAATGCTGGATGTGCAGTGCCGTAATTTTTTAATGTTTGTTGAACGCATTGGCGTTACTAATGGTATTACCCGTGAAATGGTAATGGACCGCTTAGCAGCGCTAGATAAATCTTTTATAGGGTTAGACGATTTAAAGTGGGTGGTGTTAATGGTGCTATTTAATGTACCCGGAGCAGAAGTGGCTTGTGAGAAAATGGAAGATTTTATATTTGACCAGCCCGGCGACTTACTTCACTAATACCTAAATTCAAGATACCTATTAATACCTATTAATACCTATTAATACCTATTAATACAAAATATGAGCATACGAGTAAATTAAATTGCTTAAGTACTTTCGAAAAAGTAATTTATATAGCAAGTATATGCCATAATCTTTGCCTTATTATTGCACCGTACTTTTTACGCTATAATTGGCCGCTAATTTAATGTAATGGGTATAGCTATTGTATCTTTAAGTGTTTTGGGTATATTAGGCGAAAATTCACCAACCTTTAGGATCACCATGAGTAAAATCGACCATTCGCTTTTCTCGGCGAATAAGCACGCCCTAGAAAAAGAATATGAGATATGCCCACAATGTGGTTCAGAGTTAGTGATCCGCAATAGTAAATCAGGCCCATTTTTAGGTTGTGCCAGCTACCCCAAGTGCGATTTTATTCGCCCGTTGGCGCATCACGATAGCAGTGAAATAAAAGTGCTAGAAGATTCCGCATGTCCACAATGTAGTAAGCAGCTGGTGGTAAAAAATGGCCGCTACGGTATGTTTATTGGTTGTACAGGGTATCCAGAGTGTCATTACATTGCCAATGAAAACGAGGCAAAGCAAAATGAAGAGCCATTACCTAGTTGCCCTAAATGTAAGAAAGGCCGTTTAGTTTCACGTAGTAATAAATTTGGTAAAATATTTTATTCATGCGATTGCTACCCAAGCTGTAAATATACGCTGAATAATAAACCGGTTGAGCAATCGTGCCCAGAATGTAACTGGCCACTGCTGATTGAGAGAAAAATGGCTAATAGCACTGTGTTACAATGCCCACAAAAAAGTTGTATGCATAAACTTGCAGCCACTGAATAACGTTTAAAACTCCTGGAGACGATTTTGTCAGATCAATCTACTATAGCTGCTGCTATAACATGTTTAGCGCAAGGCGAAGTGATTTTATACCCTACAGAAGCTGTATATGGCTTAGGTTGCGATCCAGATAATCAACAAGCAGTTGAGCGACTACTGGCTATTAAACAGCGCCCGGTCGAAAAAGGCCTTATTTTAATTGCCGATAACTACGGGCAGTTATTAAAATATGTAGATGATGCCAAAATCCCAATGGATAAACGTGCCGACATTTTTTCAAGTTGGCCAAATGCGATTACTTGGGTTATGCCCGCAGCTAAAAACACCCCAAAGTGGTTAACTGGGCAGTATGACACTATTGCAGTTAGGGTGACTAACCATCCAACCGTAAAGCGCTTATGCCAAGAGTTTGGTAAGCCACTGGTATCAACTAGCGCTAATTTAAGCGGTCAAAATACAGTATTAAGCATTGCCGAGGCTAAAAGCCAGTTTACTGAGCAGGTAGGTTATTATGTTGATGAGCCACTCGGTGGTAATACGCAACCAAGTACAATTAAAGATGCCATGAATGGCAAAGTATTTAGAGGTTAATATGCAAAGTGAATTATTAGAGCAAGTAAAAGCCTACTTTATGGCTTTGCAAGACACTATTAGCCAAGGCCTTGAAGCAGCCGATGGTAAAGCTAAGTTTATAGAAGATAACTGGCAGCGTAGCGAAGGCGGCGGCGGACGTACACGCGTTATCACTAATGGTAATATTATTGAGCAAGGCGGTGTTAACTACTCGCATGTATTTGGTGCCTCTATGCCCGCATCTGCAACCGCACACAGACCCGAACTTGCAGGGCGAAGCTTTCATGCTTGCGGTGTGTCATTGGTTATTCATCCAAAAAATCCACATATACCAACCAGTCATGCCAATGTGCGTTTTTTTATTGCCGAAAAAGAAGGCGAACAACCAATATGGTGGTTTGGTGGTGGTTTTGACTTAACCCCTTTTTATCCTGTACTTGATGATGTAGTACATTGGCATCAAGTAGCACATGACTTATGTGCACCATTTGGCGATGAGTTGTATCCAAAGTACAAAACCTGGTGCGATGAATATTTTTATTTAAAGCATCGCGATGAAACACGCGGTGTAGGTGGGTTATTTTTTGACGACCTAAATGAACTGGGTTTTGAGCAAAGCTTTGCCTTTACGCAAGCAGTAGGTAATGGCTTTTTAGAGGCTTACTTACCTATTATAGAGCGTCGTAAAAAAGATGAATACACAGCGCAGCAACGCGACTTCCAGCTTTATCGTCGTGGCCGCTACGTAGAGTTTAATTTAGTCTGGGATAGAGGCACTCTGTTTGGTTTGCAAACGGGTGGTCGCACCGAATCTATATTAATGTCTATGCCACCGTTAGCGCGTTGGGAGTATAACTACACTCCAGACGCAGAGAGTGCTGAGGCTAAGTTATACCAGTATTACTTACGCCCTCAGCAATGGTTGAGTACACAACCAAATGATTTAATTGCTAGAGAGTGTCAGCTTTAAGGCTTCTCGTGTAAATATAAAAGGCGCTACATAGCGCCTTTTTTGTATTTAGCGTTATGCGTTAATGCTGGTTAATCATATGGCTCGCTAGCTGTCCAAACGATTGCTTAAGGCCTTCTCGTAGTAATGGATTATCTACTTCAAGGTCTAATGTTTTATTCATGCAGTACATCCATTGGTCGCGCAAGTCTTGATCAATGGTAAAAGGCATATGGCGTTTACGCAGCATAGGATGGCCATGTTTTGCTACAAATAGGTCTGGGCCGCCTAACCAGCCAGATAAAAATTCAAAAAACACTTGGCGAATTCTATCTAATGGCAGAGGATGCATATCATATAATGGTTTAGCGTATTCATCTGTAGCCATAATATCGTAGAATCTATTTGCAATAGCAAGTGCGCCTGCTTCTCCACCTAGTATTTCATAAGGTGTTTTTTCAGGTGTGGGTGTTTGCTCTATTGTGGTGGGCTTAGATTTTGAAAAAAGTCGTTTAATCATATTATTTATCATCGTTAATAGGCAGTATTACTACTGCAAAGAGGTTGCTTTAAAATGGACAAATATGCGGTTTTTGGAAATCCAATAAAACATTCAAAATCCCCCGCGATACATAAACAATTTGCTATCTCTTTAGGTGAGCAAATCGACTATCGCGCAATCTTAGCACCTATCGATAACTTTGAAAAAACAGTATCGAATTTTTTTGCTCAAGGCGGTAAGGGAGCTAATGTAACTATGCCCTTTAAAGAACAGGCTTTTGCAATGGCAGATGAGCTCACACCTTTAGCTAAAATTGTCGGTGCAGTAAATACCTTAAAAAAGCAAGCAGACGGCACGTTACTAGGCGATAACACCGACGGCATCGGCTTTGTAAGCGATCTGCTGGCTAATAATGTCAGTATTACCGGTAAACGTATTTTAATAATAGGCGCAGGCGGGGCTGCAAGGGGGGTTGTTTTACCCTTGCTGGATCATCAGCCACAGGAAGTTGTTATTGTTAATCGTACCGCCGAAAAAGCACAAAATTTAGCAAAGTTGTTTGCTCAACATGGGAATGTATCGGGTTATGGTTTTAACAATCTACCAGAAAACGATTATGCGCTTATCATAAACTCTACCTCTAGCAGTATGAATGACGAGCTTCCAGCACTTGATCAAAAACATATTACTAACTGTGAAGTAGCCTATGACATGTTTTATTCACTGCAAAATACCATTTTTATGAATTGGGTAGCGCAGTATAATAGTAAGACTAAATTGTTGGATGGCAGCGGCATGCTAGTTGGTCAGGCTGCCCAGGCATATTATGTATGGCGTAATAAAATGCCTGCAATACTACCTGTCGTTAATGCACTAAAACAGGGAGCACTTACATGAACCAAGCAATACAATTTATAGATAGGTTAGAATTTAGAGAGCCAGCGCACCAATTAGTCTTTTTTGCACAAGTAAATGGCATGCTGGTGGAATGTGTTATTGCGGTAAGTAGTTTAGGTTTGACCGATGAAAGTCATGCAACAAGTTATTTTGAAAAAAATCGTTTTGATTACGAAGAGCGCGCCGAGCAACTTATCGAAGATGAAAGTTACAACTCGGCAGGCCAAATAGAAGTCAGCTTAATTAGCTAAGTGCTTATATAACGTCGTCACTTAAGTACTCATTTTTAAGCAGTACATAGTTATCCGCAGATACTTTTAAAAATGTAAGCTCTTGCTCGGTAAGCGCTCGAGCTTGCTTAACTGGACTGCCTACATATAAGTAACCAGACTCCAAACGCTTATTTGGTGGCACCAATGAACCCCCGCCAATAATCACATTATCTTCAACAATGGCATTGTCCATAATAATTGCGCCCATTCCCACCAATATACGATTACCTAACTGACAACCATGTAACATAACTTTGTGCCCAACCGTTACATCATCACCAATTATAAGCGGATAACCTTCGGGGTTACTTTTGGTTGCTCGCGATAAATGCAGCACGCTACCATCTTGTATATTAGTACGCTCACCAATGCGTATATAGTTTACATCACCACGGGCAGCAACTAACGGCCACACGCTGCTATCATCACCCAAAGTAATATCGCCAACCAATACCGATGATTCATCTATATAAACAGACGCATTAAATGAAGGGATAACACCTTTATAAGAACGGATTGTCATATCTGCACCTTTAACTAACAGTTATATTAAATTATGAGTGTAACAGCAGAGCTTATTTAAGTGCCACAAAAGCAGTAATTGTTTATAAAACTATCAGTTTTAGGCGCTTTAGCTCAGTTACTGAGCGAACGTCGTTTTTTTTTAGTTTTTCAGTAAAAAATGCTTGATCTGTTTTCGGATCTCCCTATAATGCGACCCCACTGAGACGGGAAAAGTCAACGCCTAGCGAGACACGAACTACTCAGAGAGTTAAATAAAACTTCGGTTTTAAATATTCCAAAAAGAAAGTTTAAAACTAAGTGTTGACTCGAAAAATAAAGGATGTATTATACGCATCCCTTGAGGCGCTAA
>NZ_JBEOOB010000030.1:0-50965 GCF_040308685.1 Pseudoalteromonas sp. 20-MNA-CIBAN-0454
GTTGGCGGAGTGGACGGGACTCGAACCCGCGACCCCCGGCGTGACAGGCCGGTATTCTAACCAACTGAACTACCACTCCAGAATAAGAATATGTTTTACAACCATATGTTGTGTAAGCGTTGGCGGAGTGGACGGGACTCGAACCCGCGACCCCCGGCGTGACAGGCCGGTATTCTAACCAACTGAACTACCACTCCACATTTTCGTTGCTGTTTGAGTCTCCCCTGACAGCGGCGTGAATAATACGAACCAGCCCCTATTTCGTCAAGGGCTTTTTCGCTTTTATTTAGGTTTTTTAGTCATCTGTCATCGAAAGGTTTAAAATTTCACCGCTTTTGTCATTTTTTGAGCCGTTTTTAGTACTTTGCTTTTTTTCAGAATTACCAACATCGTCATTTGTTGTTGTCTTTTTATTTATAAAAGGCAGCTTCACTTTAAATTTAAGCGATTTTTTCTGTACAAAAATACGAATTGCCAGCCAACCCATTAATAAAACGCACAGATTTCCAACAATAATTAAGCTGAGTAAAACCCAATTCGCTATTTTTTCTGCTACGGGTTCACTCTCAATCATTAAATCAGGTGGAATTATGGTCGCTGGATCAACTGCTGGTACCGCTTCTATTGGGCGTGCAATTTCAAATTTGTACGTTGGCAGCGTTGCCATAAACTCACGACCCTTTATATTTGTGCCAAAAATAGACAGCTCGACACTATATCGACCCCAACCATAATTTTTAATTGCTAACTGCCTCGTATGTTGTGCATCCGACTCTATACTAAACATTTGCTCTTCGTTATTAGGGTAGTAAATTTTACCCTGCATAATTACGGTTTCTGGCTTAACTATTGTGTCATCTAAATTAATAGCTAAAAGGTGCTCGTTACTTTCTTGCTCTGCTAGCGTCATGTCGTAACTTACTGGGGCAGAATGTACCACAATGCTGCTTTGCACTATTCGACGTTGTAATAAGGGGGTTGCTATGTAGAGTTCGGGGATCCATTCTCCTTCGGGAAAGTCTAATTTAAACTCGCCCGTAAAAACGCCATCGTTTGGGCGTTCGTCAAACCCTCGGCCATCATCTTTAAATTCAGCGACTTCTTGAGTACTGGCTCCAAAATTAGCAGCCTCTGCACTATTAGTACTTACAAAATCAACATTTAAGGTAACGACATCTCTAAATAGATTGGCATTTATGGGAGCACCGTCATTTAAAATTTTTCCGGTGATTTTTATTGTCTCGCCTCGAAACAGCATTTCCGGTAACGGCTCTGCCTCAAGTGATACCTGGCCTAATACGACAATGCGGCTGTCGGGTAAGATATTACCTATAACTTGCCAAGGGCCAGCCATGGGGTTGCGTATGGTAACCAAATCATAACTAAGCTCGTCATGCCAACTTAAGTCAGGGTTTTTAACTGATTCGGTAGCAAAATATTTACTGCCATCGGGCCTTACTAAAATAACAGCCGGTGAGCCTGGTTTTCTAAAAAAAAGTAAGGTTATTTCAGCTACTTTACTATCAATACGAAAACGATTATCTAATAAAGGGATTTCATTTTGCCTCCCATCACGCTTTAGTACTTCAACTTGTTTAACGCCATATGCGCTGGTTGCAAAAAAACTAGCAGATACTAATGCGGTTACCAAATAAAAGGTTTTCATAATATGGCCTTAATCAGCGCGCCATATACAGTGGCCGCCTTCATTATTAACAATATCTAATCGTGCTTCGTGTGCAGCTTGTTCTGCCTCACTGGCGCTTAATACTACAAGAGGTGCTCTTTGGGCGCTTAAGCGTCGTATTCCGCCTTTTTGCTGTTCGGTATCGTCATTTTTGTTTTGGTTCAAATTTAGCTTAACTTGTCCGCCAGTCATTGCTAGGTAAACGTCGGCTAATATTTCAGAATCCAGTAATGCGCCGTGCAATGTTCGCTTAGCGTTATCTACGTCGTAACGACGGCATAACGCATCTAGGTTGTTCTTTTGTCCTGGATGCAAGTCACGCGCCATTTTAAGCGTGTCGAGTACTTGACAGAAAGTGGCCGTTTTAGGATAGCCCTGGTTAAGCAGAGAAAATTCGTTATCCATATGGCCAATATCGAACGGCGCATTATGAATAACCAGTTCTGCCCCCTTAATATAATCAAAAAACTCTTGAGCAATTTGATGAAACAGTGGTTTATCACGTAAAAACTCATTAGTGATACCGTGAACGTCTATTGCTTCTTCTTCACTGTTGCGCTGTGGGTTGATATACACATGAAAGTTATTGCCGGTTAAGCGGCGATTTACTAATTCAACACACCCTATTTCGATAATACGATGCCCTTGTTTAGGGTCGATGCCGGTGGTTTCTGTATCTAAAACTATTTGTCTGCGTGCCATATCGAATTAATCCTGACTCTGGTATCTTTCTATAATCACTTTATTGTACATAATATCAAGGTAAAACAGTGGAAAAAACCGTAGAGATTTATACCGATGGTTCGTGTTTAGGTAATCCAGGCCCCGGTGGTTATGGTATATTCATGATTTATAACGAACATGAAAAAAAATTGAGTCAAGGTTATAAACTAACAACTAATAATCGCATGGAAATGCTGGGGGCAATTGTGGCTCTGGAAGTATTAACTCGCCCATGTGTTATTAATATCACTACCGATAGCCAATATGTGAAACAAGGTATTGAGTCTTGGATCACGAATTGGAAAAAGCGCGGCTGGTTAACCTCAGCTAAAAAACCAGTAAAAAATGTCGACTTATGGAAACGCCTCGATTTAGCGTGCGCTAAACACACCGTAACCTGGAAATGGGTTAAAGGGCATAGCGGTCATAAATACAATGAAATTGTAGATGACTTAGCGCGCGATGCCGCTGGCAGTAAAGATTTACTCGATGATGTAGGTTATCAACCTTAAAGCTGATTAGCACATACCAAATTACTTTTTATTTTGCTCACAATGCTTTAAGTGTTGCTTTGAGGTTTGTCTAAGGCCCCCTTCTACAGTTGTAAAGCGCGGGCGAGCATGCCACTTAGGTTTAATGGGTGTGAGCGGTGCAACACGTTTACGTGCCACCAGCATGTAAACACTGCCCATAGGTTTTAAGTATTGTTTGGTAAAGCTACGCCAAAACGCAAAACGCGACAATCTATTACCTCGCGCCAGTGATGAGTAAATAAAGCGCTCATCACTCACTATTTCAAACCCCAATAAATTAAGCCAATCTTTAACCCGTGCAGGGGTAAAAAAACGCCCTGTCCATGGCAGTTTCTGGCCACTAAATGGCAGTAATTGGGCAAGCCCACATAAACTAAACGGATTAAAGCCTGTTACCACAATATACCCACCTGGAATTAAAGTGCGATGTGCTTCGCGTAAAATATGGTGAGGATCTGAGTGATACTCTAAGCAATGGCTTAAAATACATGCATCAATAGTGTGCTCATAAAATGGTAATTCGTCTATATCGGCAATAACGCCGGTGTGAGCGCCCGCTTGCGCTACGCACACTTGGTGTTTTATTAAACATTTACTGGTGTTTAGCTCGCCACTCAAACTACCTAACTTAAGCATATGGTAGCCAAACATACGGGGGAGCCACGGCGCTAATTTACGTTCAATCTCACAGCGTAAATAATCCCCATGAGGAAACTGCTGCCATGACAACGGTTTAGGTCCTTCTTGAAAACTAAGGGCTGGTTTCATTTTATGAGCTCGTTATACTAGGTGTTAACTGTCACTTTATAGAGCAACGTTACATGGTGCAAGTCAAAGCAATTAAAGCCTTTTCAGATAATTATATTTGGTGCTTAACTACAAGCAATAATACGCAAGCTTGGGTAGTCGATCCGGGCCAAGCAGAGCCAGTACTTGATTATTTGGCGCAGCATAATTTAACCTTGGCGGGTATTTTAATTACCCATCATCATTACGACCATACCGATGGCGTAGCAAAGCTGGTTAGCGAAAACCCAAATATTGCTGTATACGGCCCAACTAACAGCCCGTTTAAGGGGATTACTCAGCAACTTACTGATGGCCAAAGTATTACAGTGCTTAATACTGCTTTTAATATTATAGCGACACCCGGGCATACTCTAGATCATATTTGTTATGTTAATGAACAACTTGCCTTTACTGGTGATACTTTATTTAGTGGTGGTTGTGGGCGTTTATTTGAAGGCTCTGCAGAACAAATGTGGCACTCGTTTAATAAACTGCGCGAATTACCTGCTGATTGCAAAGTTTACTGTACTCACGAATACACTCAAGCTAACCTCGCTTTTGCAACAGCCATTGAACCGCGTAACCCAGAGCTACTTGCCTATAGTAAAAGAGTAGATGAACTGCGCAGCAAAAATGGAATTACTTTACCAAGCACTATCGGCCAAGAGCTAAAAATAAACCCCTTTATGCGCAGCGATTTACCTAACATTACTGAACTAATACCAAAAGAATTTTGCTCGGTTACAAAAAACAATGAACCTTGGGAAAACTTTGCGGGTCTGAGAAAGTTCAAAGACCATTTTTAATCCGCTAACCAATAGCCACATGTACTTTTTGTTTAGCAATCAAAAAGTTAAAATTAGCATTTGATTATTGCTAAGTGTTTTAAAAGGTCACAAGTGGCAATGTTAGCTCATAACGGGTAGTATTCGCCGAGTTTTTTACCCCATGTATTGGTATTTATGAATAAATCTCCCCTATTACTGGTTTTAGTATTAGCACTAAGCGGCTGTCAAACGTTAACAAACGAAAACACTGACTCGCAAGCCGCAACTCAAGCAAATAAGCAGCTTGGAGGCGCAAGTCCACACGATATTAGCAATGCATTAATGAGCAGCGCCAAGTATCAACACGTTAAAGATACTGACACTGAAGCACCTATTTTTGATGATGTATGGGAGCGTATTCGTTACCAGCTTTCAATAGAGGTGCCGCAAAATCGCCCCGTAGTTACCGAGCGTAACTATTATGCAAAGCACCAATCTTATTTAAATCGTATTTCGAAGCGTGCCGAACCTTATTTGCATTTTATTGTTGAAGAAATAGAAAAACGTGAAATGCCTATCGAAATTGCACTGCTGCCTATTGTAGAGAGTGCTTTTGATCCGTTTGGTTACTCGCATCGCACGGCGTCGGGTATTTGGCAATTTATGCCACAAACCGGTGAGCGTTTCGATTTAAAGCAAAACTGGTGGTATGACGGGCGTCGCGACATAGTACAATCAACTCGCGCTGCGCTTGATTACTTGTCGTATTTACACAAAACCCTTGAGGGCGATTGGCTCAATGCCATTGCAGCTTATAACTCGGGTGAAGGTCGTTTGTTGCGCGCGATTAAAAAGAATCGCAAGAAACACTTGCCGACCGATTTTTGGTCACTTGATTTACCTAGCGAAACCACCGCCTATGTACCAAAATTATTAGCACTGGCCGACTTATTAAAGCGCTCAGATGACTTTAACGTGACGTGGAATCCTATTATAAATGCACAAGTTGTTGAAGTAGTTGAAATTGGTTCGCAAATTGACTTAGCACTCGCTGCAGAAATGGCCGATATAACACTCACTGAGTTGTATAGGTTAAACCCTGGTTTTAATCGTTGGGCAACCGATCCTAATGGCCCGCATTCTTTACTATTACCGGTTGATAAAGCTGAGCAGTTTAGTCAAAAATTAGCTAATACTGATATTAAAAACCGCTTACGCTGGCAGCAATATACGGTTGAGCGTGGCGACAGTTTATCGGTTATTGCCAAAAAGTTTACCACCAGCACCAGTGCAATCCGATCATTAAATAAGTTAAGCTCAAATACAATTAGAGTCGGTCAGCAACTATTAGTGCCACTAACTGATGGCGCAATTAATAGCGAACATTTACCAGAGCAAATGCGCTCTGCGGCTAATAATACCAGCCGTACTAAGCTTTCGCATACGGTTAAAAGTGGTGATACGCTGTGGGATATTAGTCGTGAATACGATGTCACTATGGATGAGCTTGCAAAGTGGAATAAGCTGAAGAAAAGCGCCACATTGCGTTTAAATCAAAAGCTAACGGTATATAAATCTGCTAATAAAGCAAAGACAGCAGCAAACACTACGCATCGTACAATTACGTATAAAGTGCGCCGTGGTGATTCGTTAGCGCGTATTGCGTCTAAGTTTAACTTAACTGTAAACGACATTATAAAGTGGAATAGTTTAGCCGGACAAAAGTATTTACAGCCGGGGCAAAAGCTTAAATTAAAAGTAGATGTTAGAAGCAGTTAAACTGCAACAGGTAAAACTAAGGCGCTTATAGCGCCTTAGTTATTTTAGGCTTGTGCTAATATTGCTTTAAGGGTGCTTTGTTTTGCAATAATATCTTTATAAAGCGCAAACTGATTTTGCGCCCGCTCTAAATTATGATTGGCATGTTTGATTGAAAAATAATTATCGCCATCAATATAATCTGTTAAAAATCGCAGGCCTATCATAAAGGTCATCACTTTAGCACCTAGCCAAAAGCTTTGTTTTTCTTGCTCGGTGATCAGGCCTTTTAATGGCTCTACGTAACCTTTAACTATGGCTGCAAATATTTCTTCGCGCACACCTACATTACTTAAATCGGTGGAGTCTTCTTGCTCTGGTGAGCAAAAGGTGCGTACCATATCACCAAAGTCGTAAAGCCAATACCCTGGCATACAAGTGTCTAAATCGATTACCGCTTTAGCATTATGTGATTGCTCACAAAACAGCATGTTATTTATTTTTGTATCGTTATGACAAGGCCTTACCGGTATAGATCCTGCTAATGCTTGGAGTTCATCAATGAGTGTAAATTGCGATAAACAAAAATCAACCTCAGCTTGGCAACTAGCTAAGCGCTGCTCTGGGTCAAGACTAACTGCAGTTTTAAACGTCTGTGCACGCATGGCTAAGTTATGAAAGTCAGGGATCACATGGTGCAATTGTTCTGCATCAAAATCCTCTAGCGCCACAGCAAATTGACCAAAGGCATTCGCCGCAGTTTGCGCTTGGGTAGCATTAGTGACTACATCGTCGCTGTAACTGCCACCAATAAACTCTAGTGCTCGCCATACCCCCTGATCACAGTTAACTAAATAGTCATTATTAATAGTCGCTACGTGGCGAATAATATCTAAGTTGTACTCACCCAATTGCTGCTTGCTAGTTAGGTGTTGCTCTATTAAACGGGCATTTTTTACGAGTAAACCGGGCTCAGGAAACACATCAACATTGAGCTTTTGTACTACTAGCGACTTTTTAGCAGTGCTAAGTAACCATGTACTATTGATCAGCCCACTACCGATTGGTTTGATACTGATATGCTGATTGCCTACGCCAAAACTTTCAGACAAATGAACCGCGATGGGATTTAGCTGCATAGCTATTTTGCTACCTAAAAATAAAATAACTCAGATAATAAAGGTGAGCTTAGGGTAACACTCACCTTTATTAATAATTAAAGCTTACTAAGCCAATTTTTTAACCACGGCTCGGTAACCGGCCAAGGTTCAAAGTCTTCGCAGGCATCAACCTCTAAGCGGTTACCAACAGGCTTAGCTTGTAAGTCACGTAATAATTCATCAAAGCTGCGCCCTGCACCACAAAAGGTGTCGCCGTAGCTTCTGTCGCCCATGGCAATAATTCCAAATGGCTTGTCGGTTAACATAGGAAAAGTACTATTTAACTGATTATAAAAATCAGCCAAGTTATCAGGCACATCGCCTTGGCCGGTTGTTGAGGTGATAATTAAAATATGTGATGCACTTTGAATGTCGCTCAACACTGGCTCATTAAATACCGTAACGCCATGCCCAGCTTGCTCTATTGTTGTGGCTACTTCGTCACTTAAACGCTCTGCACCGCCATATACGCTGCCTACAAAAATACTAATATGTGCCATTAATTAATAATCCTTTTCTTCATCTGGCCAACCTAGTTGTTTGCAAATGCTGAGCATTGCATCACCTAGTGGCGCTTTAATTGTTATTGATTCATTACTATAAGGGTGCACAAAGCTAAGCTCAGTTGCAAATAACATTAATCTGCGCAGCTCAAAATGCTCCCTAAAAAATTGATTATGCTGATTATCACCATGGTTTACATCGCCAATGATAGGCAGTGATAAATGCTTTAAATGCCGACGAATTTGATGTTTACGCCCCGTTTTAGGAAAACATTCTACGAGGGAATAGCGCACCGTTGGGTACTTGCCAATGGGAATAGGCAAGGCTGCTTGGTGCAAGCAGTTAAACTGAGTTTGCGCTTCTTGTGGCGCTTTGTCTTGATCGGCAAACTTATCTGCTATTTTGTCCAGCTCTTCTTTTAGTGGTTTATCTAAAAATACCGACTCGGGTGCAAAACCACGTACTAAGGCTAAATAGCGTTTACTAATAGTGCCTTCAATAAATAACTGATTCATATCGCGGGCCGCTTCTGAACTTAACGCAAACAGTAACACCCCCGATGTGGGTCTATCGAGCCTATGTACCGGAAAAACATGCTGCCCAAGTTGATCGCGTAGCATTTGCATAGCAAACTGGGTTTCGTGCTTATCTAAAAACGAACGATGCACTAATAAGCCTGAGGGTTTATCTATGGCTACGTAGTTTTCATCCTGATACAAGATAGTCAGTTCGCCATACTCAATTGGTATTGGGCGCTCACTCATTTGGATCTCCTAAAAAGGCATCGAGAGCTGTTAACAGAGTAATAATTTCATCGCTGCCTTTTTTACTCGCAAGCGTCATTTGTGCCATAGGAGCAATTGCAAAGTTGCGCGGCAATGGCTGCTTATCAATAATTAGCTGCTCAACTTTTTCAATAAATACAAACTGTAACCATTGTTCAAATGCCATGGTGTCGTGGCAAAAAGGCACGTTTGATTGTAATGCTTCTGCTGCTATTGGCTCATTTTGCCAAAGCTGATGCTTTTTTAAAAGTGCCCTTAACTGCACTAAATAAGCTTGGGTTTGCTGGTACATAACCGCCCTCTTAAAACTAGATGAAGTAATAATACCATTTGTATTTATTAAGAGGGAAATTATAGTAACTGAAAATACCCGCTTAATATTACCCCCGCTTGCTCAGTTATTTAGCAAAATCAAAACTCAAACTCTATAAGCGCGGTTCCCTCAACCTTTGCTATGGCGTATAATTGACGCAATTTTGTAGTAAAAACAATTGAGAAAACGATGAGTAAGCAAATAGCGACATTAGGGCAGCTTTTAGATAATGCAGGTACTCAGTGGCGCGCGTTTGATATTGGTAGACACATAACTAAGCTTGATAAAAAACAATTTTTAGCCATAGAGCAAGCACAAGTCCCTTACCCATATCCGCTTGCTGGTCATGCGTGGTTAGCTATTCAGTTTTGGGATAGTAAAGCGAGTAAAGAACCTTATGTATGGTTTTTGAAATTTCCAGTAGATGAGCAAAGCAAACTGGTGAGTGCGAGTCGCGATCACTTTGCCGACATGGTAATTGAAGCTCTCGGCACACAGCTTACCGGTGAGCAAGCCGATGGTAAACTTGATAACAATCCTTATGTTTTTACACCAAACGCTAATAAATTAGCAGCCTTTAATGCGCAACTTAAAGTACTATTAAAACAACCTGCATCACAGTATTACGAGCATACGCAGCTGTACTTTAGTGGTAAGCTGGGTTTTGAAAATTGGCAAAGTGTGGCATTACAAGGCATTGCCGATTTTGCACTGCGCCTCGATAATGAGACTAACTTAGCTAATTTACAAAAAGCCTGGCCTCATTTGCCCGTTGAGGTATTACAACCCCTTAGCGCCATGCTTGAGCATGTAGAAATACCGCCCTCATTAAGTCAATTACTAGTAGAGTTCGGCCAAGCGGCTATAAAAAATAACGACCCGTTTGCTGTTACAGTAGCGCTACGTTCGCTTTCTAAAGCGCAAGCGCAAGGCTTAACCGCCCAATTGGTCGATAGCGTATTAACTTCATCGGTTAATCAAGATGCTGACGTACTGCTCACTATTGCTGGGCGTTGTTTTAAACAACTAGAAGACCCTGAACGCTTGCATGTATTTATGGACAACTGTGCACACCATCAACAAATTACTGAACTATTTGTGAGTGTTTTTGCTGATTTAGTTGCAATACCCACCATTCGCCCGCATTTATTAGGCTTATTACGTAAAGAAAATCGTAGCGAAACCCTCGCGCGTGCAATTGGAAGGTTATTCTCTTAAATGGCAAGTTTATGGACGTTCATACTTATTGGTAGTGTAATTTACTTATTTTGGCTAAACCGAAAGGTAGCCGAGGCGGCGAACGTTCATGCTAAACGCCAAAGCGAACAACTGCAGGTGCAATTAATGAGCGTTGCCTGTAGTAAACGCCGCTTTGGCTTTTTAAAAAGTGGTAAACCTGGAGTGAAAAGCGAATTTATTTTTGAGTTTTCAAGTGATGGCGAAAATGCCTATCAGGGAATACTGATCATGGAAAATGAGTATTTAAAAAGTGTGGTTATTCCACCGCATAAAATATAACCTTTATACTGCGCTAAAAGTTTAATTTAGGGTAAGGTTTAATTTAAAAATAAGTAAAACACAAAAAACTAAGGCGTAACTAAAGTTACGCCCCAATTGACAAACATCCTGTTAGGTATCCTTTACCTGTGTAATCCGTATTATCATCCTCTGAACGAGCAAACAACCTTGTTCACCCTCACATTGCATCCTGCAATATCCTCTTGCCACCTTGGCTGTCCTGCGTAAACTAACGCTCCGGCTACTTCCTGTAGCGCCATCCTTGATTATCCCTTAGTAGCTCCTGCCACTTAAGCGCATCATGCACTTTCCTACTCATCCTTGCATCCGTGTTAACTTGTCCGTTTTGCTTCTTGCTAGCGTCTGCTATGTTGCCTACTTCCGTATCCTTGGCAATCACTCAATCATTGAGCTGTGTCGTCTTGACAAAGTAAAGTTTAAAGCAAATGGCTAGTAGATATAGTACCTAGCTGTTAATTATTAAATGGCATTTATATTAAAAAACACAAACTATAAAAATAACCTTACATATCAATCAAATAGGTAAGGAATAACTATTTCAATGCAATTTAAACTGACAACTCGCACAGCGATGTGAGATATATCTCACGGTCATATGTCCGTTTTGGGATGTAAACCACCAATGCAGGCTACCTTATAACCTAAATTAAATTTAGTTTTTTGACTTAAATAACAATTCGCCCGCAATCTTATTAAAAGTAAGCTGCTTAAAGCTTTCAAACCCTTCGGTTTTAAAAAATTGAGTATGCTCTTTGCGCGTTACAAACACCGCCATACCTGTAGACTCAGCATTAGATTGAACTAGGTCATTTAGGCCTCTTAATAAATAACGCCCAAACCCTTGGCCATGAAAATGCGGATCGACCGCAATAAAAGCTAAAAAATAGTAGTTGCCCTGCTGCTCTAGTGCATCTCTAATTGTTTGCTCTTTATCTATTAGTTGATTGGTTTGTAAGTAACCAGCACTTAACATTAGCTTTAAGCGCCAATGCCAATAACGCTGCGCCTGTAATTGGCTGTTTGATTCGAACACGCAGGCAACGGCTTTGAGCTTATCGTTACGATATAAACCAATAAGCGGCTGCTTTTCTTGCCAAAAGCTGCTTAGCTCTTCGCGAATTAATGACCGAAGTTTTTTTTCGTAGGCCGATTTACTCTCTTGCTCGTAATTGAGCATAATTTGTAAAATAGGATCGTCGTGATACGCCTGATAAATTAAACTTGCGGCAATACTTATATCTTCTGCGGCTAAATACTGTACGCTAAATGTATCGGCTTGGGTGGTCACAGTCATTATTATTCCTTTTTTGTATTAGAACAACACATCATTATTTTCGCCTTATGATTAAACCATTAGCTTGGCGCTATAATCACTAACTTAATGCGATTGGGTTTACTCATAGCTACAACTTACACACATAATAAATTTATATTTGTTCTCTAAATAAGCGCTTTATTTACTCACTTTCTAAACTATAGCTGTAAAGTTATTAATGGTAAATTCAGCGTGAGTTTAGCTGGCTTAGACTATAGTTTATTTATAATCTTATTTTGACACGCTAGGAGCACAACATGGATACAACAAAGCACGATATAAATACACTGTTTGCACAACTTGGCTTACCTAGTTCTGAAGCTCAGATTGATGCTTTTATTGCTTCCCATGCGATTGAAGATACAACGTTAATACAAGATGCACCTTTTTGGGATGAATCTCAACAGCATTTTTTAGCTGAATCACTCGCAGAGGACAGTGATTGGAGTGAAGTTATTGATGAGCTTGATGTACGCCTTCGCCAAGGCAATTAATTTTAAGGCAATTAATTTTAAGGTAATTGATTTAATTTGGGACATTTAATGTGCCCCTCCCTATTTATTGTTACTATAGCCTCCACGCAGCAGCTTCATGCTGCGTACCTATTTATACTAAAGAGTTATAAACCTAATGAATGCTGCTGTATTTGATGCAATTAAAGTCCTTCTTGATGAAGGCAAAGTACCTACTGTCGCGCTTACTAAAAGTCGTTTAATTAAGCCTGTGCCGATGCCTGTTATTATTGCGGCGGTGAGTCAGTATAAAAACAATCCAGATTCAATTTATAACTTAATGAAAAGCCAAGTACAGCCGAGTAGTAGCGATTCTAAAACTTCGCAGCTAGACAGAATTGAAGAAAAGCTCGACCGGTTACTTACCCTACTAGAAAAATAATAATTCGAGACTATAAATGTTCGTTGTTGATTTAACCTTTGATTGCTACCAAGACACCACTTTAGAGAAAGCCGAACAAGCTATTAATCGCTTGGTTAATGCGCTACGTTTTAATGGCCAAATAATGGGCGAAGAGTTTCCTACTGTTTTAAAAGATGGTTACTTTATTACCCGTGTTATGTGCCCAAACGAAGATGCTATGCACCCGCTTAACAATAGTCCATTTGTAAAACACAGCATTGAGCAATTGCACAGCGCTGGTTTACTTGCGCCAAAAGTAAAAATTATTGGTCAAGATATTCATTCTAATGGGTCTGATTGCTGCGCCGAGCCTTCTAGCTATATTTTATACACCACTTATGTGCATACTTGTAGCCCACTTTATTGTGGTGACGACTTTTTACCGGTACCGCTATTTCGGATCCCAGCAATTGCTAATGGTGATTATAAAACCTTAATTAAATGGCAGGAAGACTGGCAAGCCTGCGATCAAATTCAAATTAATGGCGCAACACGTTGTGAGTTTCCTGCTCTTGAAGAAATTTCGAGTATTAAAAGCGACTTATTCCGCCGCGGTAAAGACATTACTAAACGAATTAGCTTTTTAACTAAAAAACCTGTGTATTACTATATATACCGCGTAGGTGGCACCGATAAAACTTCTGAACTAGAGCGTAAATGCCCAAGCTGTAATGGCGATTGGAGGTTACCTGAATCCTGGTTTGGATTATTTGATTTTAGGTGTGAGCCCTGCGCCTTAGTGTCTAATATATCGTGGGACTTTCAATAAGTTAAAGATATTATTAATGTATTAGCTCGATATTAAAATTAATTCCGAGCTAATACTTTACACTAAATCGTTTTAAGGTAATTAACGCCTGTTTTAATTAAACCTCAAGCGCTTGCAAAAATTCTTCTATATTGGCAGCAAGCACATGATGCGTTTTTTTGCCTACGTACTCTAAGCACACTTCACCGCTGTGCAATAACACACTTACTAACAAATCATCTTGTGCTGTTAACCCTATAAATACTGTTTCAGGTTGTTTAAGTTTACGCTTCATTAAAACGTGGCCAGTTATATTTTGTTGCAATAAATCAAAGTCATCGCTATTCCATGCCTGTAACAATTCAACTTGGTGACCATCAATACTAGCTTGAATATTGCCACCATACATATGCCCATAAAGCGCATTTAAGCCACTTGGAAATGTAACATCCAACGCCTTAGCTAAATCATTAAGCGAGCCTGCAGGTTGCTGCAGCACAGCTTGCCACTGAATATTACCTTGTTGATCAACATTGCCTATTTCACATGGGCTTGGCCATTGCTCATCGTGCACCATAAGTGGATGTTTTTGCGTGTTTTTTAGGGTTTTGTCATTAAACCTTTGGTGTAGCTGGGTTAACTGCAATACAACAGACATACTATGAAACTCATTTAAATTAGATATAATGCCGCTATTGTAACTATTTAAGGGCAAACATGACAGATTACAGCAATTCTCCCGACCTTAAAGGCAGTGTGTTAGGCCAATCAACTGAATATATAGATCAATATACTCCAAGCTTACTTTTTCCAATTGCACGCAAGCTAAATAGAGATGCTTTAAATATTGACGAAGCCGCTTTACCATTCAAAGGCCAAGACATTTGGACTGGTTACGAGCTGTCGTGGTTAAACGCCAAAGGCAAGCCGCAAGTCGCTATCGCTGTATTTACTTTTGCCTGCCAAAGCAGTCACCTTGTTGAATCTAAATCGTTTAAACTGTATTTAAATAGCTTTAACCAAACTCGATTTAACAGCCGTGATGAAGTAAAACAGCATTTAGTTAAAGATCTAACCGCAGTGGTTAACAGCTTAGTACAGGTAACTTTATACAATGCAGATGAGTATAACTGCCTTCCTTACACCCCATTACCTGGTGAGTGTATTGATGATTTAGATATCGAAATTGATAACTACGATATTGACGCTCATTCTCTAAAATCGCAAAGCAATAAAACGGTAACCGAAACCCTGCATAGCCACTTACTTAAGTCTAACTGCTTAATTACCTCACAACCCGATTGGGCAAGTGTAATTATTCGTTATACAGGTGAGCAAATATGTAGAGAGTCGTTACTGCGCTACTTAATTTCGTTTAGAACCCATAATGAGTTTCATGAACAATGCGTGGAGCGTATTTATAGCGATTTAAGCACTCAGCTCAGCATTAAAAATCTTGAAGTTTATGCTCGCTATACGCGCCGTGGTGGCCTTGATATAAATCCGTATCGCTCAACTCATAATAACGACACGCCATTTGCAGTTAAAATTAACCGCCAATAAGTGTTTATTGTAATAAAAAAGGAGCCTAGGCTCCTTTTTTATTCACTACGTTTGGTGGGAATAGCCACAGCGCACACGTCTATATAATTAGCTGTATGTACAAACCAAGGCTCAGAGCGATTTTTTCTTGCCGCAATTAGGTTTTTAAATGCCTGTGAGTTTGTTTTCATCACTTTAAAAACACTTTTATCACTATTATTAATGTCTTCAAGTACTTGAATATCAGTTATTGGGTTAAATTCTTTATCATTGCGAGCGGTACGCTCTAAGCGGTTAACATGCTCTATACCCTCAAGTACGCGTCCAAATACAGTGGTGTTTTTATCTAAATAACGTGGCGCTTGCCCTATAGTGATAAAGAATTCGGTGCTTGCACTATTTATATCGTTATCTCGCGCCATTGCAAATATGCCACTGCAATGTACTTGCCAAGTTTGGGTTTGTAGTGCGTTTTGAGCAACCGCAAAACCATTTAAAAAACCAGTTATAGGTGCATAACCATCACCTTCAAGGGCTGTAATTGCCAACGGGTGTTTAGTAGTTAAATAAAACTCGGCCAAAAGTGATTTATTTGCAGTCTTAATAATCTTTTTAGCACTGCTAGCACCACCTTGAGCTACAAATCCCTCAACAAAGCGATAAACACTCGTTCCTTGATAAAAGCCTTCTCGCGCAAGCTTTTTAATATTTTTTACATGCTGTGGAGCAAGCTGCGGATTAAGCTCAATATAAGTGGCGCCTGTGGGTAAGGTTATTTTTAAAATATTTTGCGAGTTAACCACTCGCCACTCGTCCTCGGCGGCTTTAGTAATAACGTCACTGGCAGTGTACTTTATTTTCGGCTCAACTTGTTGCGTGGTAATGCTTTGTTTATATTGTCCAGCACAGCCGTTTAATAACATCGCAGCGGCCACTGTTAACAGGTACTTTTTCATAAATTAGCGCCTTATTATTATAGTTTTACATTAGGGTCTTATCCTTAAGCTTGGTTATTACTTGCTAACATCTGCTTTAACCTGTAGTTATTAGTCCCAATCAAACTTATAAAGTATATCTACGTTTTGATATAGCCCACTGGTTATTTCGATATAAAACTGCGAAAGCAGCTGATAACGTATTGCCACTTCACTAAGGGAGTCAAAAATACCAACACTGTATTTTACTTGTAAGCTCGGTGCCACATAGCCTGATATTTCTACTTTTGTTTGCTCACCACTGCCTTTAGAGGTAAGGCTAACATCCGACAAACCAAACGTTTCACCCACTTTAGAAACCAGCCCTTCACTGCGGCTAACCCCCTGCGAAAGTAACAACTGAGTGAGCATAGCATCGGTGGAGCTATCGCCCTCGCCTAGTGGTTGGCCATTGAGTAAATAGGCCAAAGCTTGTGCCTGATCCATCGCTGGCTCCGAAAACACTTTTAGCCTGGGTTGCTCTACATTACCTGTAAGCGTTACCCCAGCAATAACACCATTGGCGGTGTTTTCGGGATTACGAATGGCTTTAATATTTAAGTAAGGCTGCTCTATTGAGCCACTAAAGCCAACCTGGCCGGTACGAATTAACAAATCTTGGCCAAATGCTAAGTATGTACCGTTTACTAACTTAAGCTCGCCTGTGGCAATAATAGGAGTTCCTTGGCTCATTTTAATCGCCAAATCGCCTTCTACTTTAGATTCTAGACCGAATGATTCAATTTTCACGTCATTTTTTACAATCAGTTTTAAATCTATATCGTAATCAAATGGCACTTTTTTAGTCGCTTTGGTTTTTTGATCAACGATTATTTCGTCATCGCTAACTTGCACAGCGCCCTCTGGCAACTCTTCTATTTCAATTCGCCCATAAGGGACAATTACTTCACCCACAAGGTTTATTGCGTTGTTAGCCAAACCAATTTTTAAATCTGGAGATACTTTAAAAACGACTCCTTGCTGAGCACGTACATAAAATTGCTCACCTACTATTGCAACGTTAACGGCTGGTTGTTCACCTTGCCAATCTATGTCGCCATTTAATTTAATATTCCCGCCTTGGGGATCTGTTAAAAGGCCTTTAATTGTTGCTGTCGCTTTGTTAAATAAAATACTCACATTCGATTTTTCAAGTGCTATTGGTAGTTGTTCACCTTGTAAATTAATATCATCAATATTTACTTCACCTTCAAGGAGTGGCTCTTTTAATGTACCTGCTAATGCAATTTTACCGCTAATATTGCCTTTGAGCTGCTCAATAGTGTCTAAAAATGGCTGCAAGTTAGAAAATAATATTTTATCTATGTTTACATTACCGCTTAACGCTTGCGTGTTTTGTATGTCATCTACATTAATTTGCGTGGTAATTTCACCTAACACGCTAGAGTTTAAGTTAGCTGTTAATTTACCTGTTTGAGAATCAGTAAATGCATTCACACTAAGCGTTTCTATTGGTAAACGAAAGTTATCTTCTTCGGAATTGTATTTGGCTATTAAGTTATTTGAATTTAAAGAAGCGCGTAATGTTTTCAGCGCACTCGCTTGCCAGTTTGCAACAAATTCCCCTGTTAAAGCGCCTTCTGCACCAACATTATCTGGTAGTAAATGCTTTAGTTCCTCAAGTGCTAAGTTGTTTAATTTAGCATTGAATTGACCTAACTGTTTATTTTGCGACAAAGTGTCGATACACAACTCACTTTGTGCAGATTGCCAGCAGTGCTTACTTACATCAAAATCGCCTGTTTGGGTGTTTACGTTAAGTGTAATTTTTTTACTGTTGTTAAAGCTTAGCTTTTTATCGCTTAACTGCACATTGCTCAATGCACCTTGCCAAATCGCATTGGTAAGTTGACCATTAACTTCAAACTCAACTGCACCTTGTTGCGCATCAACAGATGCGGTAAGTTGATGATCTTTTTTATCCCCTGTTGCATCTATTTTTACACTGTTAATTTGTTGCTCAGCAACTAAAGCCGAACCAACATCTATTGCAATATTAGTTTGCCAATCGGCCGCTGTATCAAGATCAGCTTTAACAGATAACTTACTTATATTTATTTCATCAAAAATAAAACGTTCCAGCATTAATGCTAAGTCAACCGACGGTGTTAACCTTTGACCTCTAAGGGCTATATTGGCCTTACCATCTGCAATAAATGGCATATTAGCCTGCTCATCACTTTGTAGTGTTATATTGCCATCTACTAACCATTTGCTATCTATTTGGCCATTGAGTTCTAATTTATTTTTACCACTGCTTAAATAAAAACTATCAATATTAGCTTTTAATGCATTATCTAGCCTAAAGTTTGCGGCAAACTCTAATGGCACGTCGTTAAGTGTGCCGATGAGTTTGGTATTATTCATTTTCAGTTGCCAAGTATCCGTTTGTGCATTAAATGAGCCTTTAAACTGCCCAGAAATATCACTCGTTACTGCATCTGTTAAGTATTGCGCTTTTAAATGCGATAGCGTCCCTGCAAAATCTGCTTTTATACCTTGTTGCCAGTTAACATTGGCATTTATTTTTGCAGTACTGTCGTTGGCCTTAACCGACAATGTAGAAAGCTGTGCATGGGTAAGCGTGCCCGTTAATTGTGTGTTTAAATCAACGGCCGGGTACGCGCCTAACTGGCTCGTTGCAGTTAAACTAAGTTGATAGTCATCTGCGTTGCCCTGCGCACTTAAGTTAACCTTACGTAGCGTTAACTGCTCGCTTTGTGCGTCGATCAGCCACTGGTTTATTTTGCCTTTAACTGTAAATGGGTAGTTTGTTTGCTTTAAATTAGCATTGGCATTTAAACTAAGCGGAAATTGCCCGGTGGTTTCTAAATCAACGTTTAAATTTGCCAAGTCGCCACTGAGTGATAAGTCAGCTTGGTGTTGCGGGCTTTTTAATACAATATGACCTTTTAGCGGCATATTACCTGCAAGCTCTGTGTTAAGTTGTGTATTTAATTGCCACTGCTGATAACGAGCCGCTAAAGAATATAAATTTATTTTGGCATCTTCTACAGTCATTTGCAGTGCTATATTTTCTATCTCATAGTCTTGTTCGCCCTGCTGTATAGCCACTTTATCAATATCAAACTGCTCAATGGTTATATCCAGTGGTGAAGTAAATTCGATATTAGGCAGTGCAGGAAGCTGCGTAATTGCCGTTGATGCTGTTTGTGATTGCAGGGATTGGGCTTGCTCTTTTAGCGTAACCAGTATTTTAGGTATGTTTAAGCTTTTTACTACAAGCTCTGATCCCATCGCTTTTGCCGATAACTTAAAGTTATCAACACGCACATTGGCGCTTGGGTGTTCTAAAGTAAATACTTTTACAGCTATATTTTTAACAGCGATATTAAAAGGTAAGGTAATTTTAGTTAGTGGCTCAGATGGCTCTTCTGCAACTGCTTCAGTTGATTGCTCCAAAGTTAAGGCCATTGTATTAGCACTTAAATTATCAATGCAAATGCCGTCGCACTGCCACCAAAATAAATTAAGCTTTAGTTGCTGGGCATTAAAATCTACCCCGTTATTGTTATACCTAACATTAAATACATCGTTATATAAAAACCGACCGTTTTTAATGTCAATATTTAAACCATCAACCAACTTGTTTGCACTATAAGCAATAAATTGATTACCGGGTGCAGTAAATAATATACAAAATACGGTTATTAGCAGTATGACTAAAACAGCACTGACACTTGCAGTTATTTTTTTAAATACAGTCATTAAATTTCAGGCCCTATAGTAATACTCAAACGGGTGCTTTTACTTTCTTTGGTAAGTCCCCAAGCGTGGTCAATTCTAACCGGACCTACAGGTGTTAAATAACGAAAACCAAAACCAGCACCTACTTCAAATCTATCCGAAAAATCATTGGTTGCAGTACCTCCATCTACAAATAAAGCAACCCGCCAATTTTGCGCAAACTGATAGTTGTATTCTGCAGTACCAGAGACTAAGTACTTACCCCCTATTAGCTGCCCTTCATCGTTTTCGGGTGAAATTGATTGATACGCAAAACCACGCACACTTTGATCGCCACCAGCAAAAAAGCGCAGTGAATACGGCACATTAGCTATATTATCGACCAACATGGCACCTAGGTTCGCTTTTAAAAACACTAAATGGCGGTCTAAATAAGTTCTCAGCCAAGCGTTTTGTAACTGCACGCGGATCAAATTAGTACTAGAGAGTACATCTTCTACGCCAAACTCTGCAGATATTAACCACTGTTCGCCCCAATAAGGGGTTGTTCCCCCTTTTGATTTTTTACGTGCATAACTAATACCCGGCATTAACATTTCACTGCTTTCTTCTTCGTCGTCACCTATTCTATATGTTTCATGGTCGCGGCGTATAAAAGCGGTACGCACCCAGTTATTATCAGTTAACCATTGGCGTTGTACTTGCCCGGTAAGTATTTCACTATAAATATTATTAGCTAATTCATCCTCAAGTTTATAACCAACCGAAAAACGCCATAAATCGTCATTAGGATCATCCTCTGGGATTGTATAAGCCATTGAAATATCTTGTTGTCGCTCAGACACATTTAAGTTACTTTCTAGGTAATGGCCATCTTGCGTTATCCATGGTTTACTCCATTTAAAGCGCACTTTGGGGCCTAAGTCGGTACTAAAGCCACCACCCACTTCATAGCTATTTGCAGGTTTATGTAATACATCTACTTTTATCGGTACTTGGTTATTTTTACGTTCGGTTATATCTGCATATACTCGTACACTAGTAAAATAAGGCGTGCTTGATAAATCAAGATTATAATCGGCTATGTGGGTCGATTTATAAGGCTGCCCTTTGGCAAAAGGCGCTAAAGAACGAATATACTTTTCAGCAGGTGTATCGCTAGCAATTACAATATCGCCAAACTGATAACGCACCCCAGTTTCAATAATAAAAGTAACTTCTGCGCTATGTTTCCCCAAAGATACTTCTAGTTTACGCGCAGGCCATTTAGCGTCAAAATAACCTAGCTCTAACAGCATTGATTCTATTTTTTTATGCGCGCTGTCATAATGTCCGTGGTTTAAAATATCTCCCTGCTTTAGGGTAATATTATTAATTACTGCCAATAAAGCGGGGTCCTGCTTACCAGCCCCCTTTACACTAATATTTATTGCAGCGATGCGAGTAGCTGGCCCTCGCTCAACTCTAACCACCAAATCACGCTCATCTTTATCAAAGTTAACCTCTACTTTAGGGCTGTAATACCCTAATGCTTTAATACTATTCTCGACTTGTTTTTTTGCATAGCGGCGCAGGGTCAAGGTCGGCTTTTCACCTATAAGTTGTTTTAAATAAAGCGCAACATTTTTTTCTAAATCGTCATTTATCCCTTTAATCTCATAATCTTCTATTACATTTTCAGAGGCAACAGACTGAGCACTCAGAAGAATGCAAAAAATAAACATGTAACGCAAAAACTGATTAAACAAGTAAATATCCTTACCTTTAATTCTTAAAATATAACGATGCATCAACTCTATAATATCATAGCCGTAATGAGCCTTACATTAACTTAATAGCTACCCAGTGACATAATATGCAATCTATAATATTAAAATTAGTACGCTTTAAGCGTTTATTTTGGTTACAATAGCCCTAACAAGTACACAATAATTTTAATGAGTTTTTTAATGCAATTTCCTGATGACGAAAATGGCCAACTTTTAGCTGAAATAGCCGCCGCTGGTATTGATTTAAGTAAAATGCACCAAGTCGATTTTTATATTTTATTTGAGCAACAAAGCGATGCAGAAAAGTTTGCCAAAGAAGTAGTAGCCGATACATTAGTACAGCATGCTGAACTCGAAAAATGCCAAGACACTGGCGTATGGGAAGTAATTACTCAAGTACAAATGGTTCCTGAGCACACTCTATTAGGCCAAGCTGAGCAATACATTGAAAGCATAGCTAATAACTTTAACGGTTACGGCGATGGTTGGGGATTAATGGACGCAGAAGAAGCTTAATCTGCATTCCCATACTAAATTATAAATCAGTTAAACCTAAGGGTTTAACTGATTAGCTTTTCTAAAACTGCCTTTATAATCAAACAGCTTATCTGCTACCTTCCAACCATATTTTTTACTTTTACGGGCAATTACAAAGTCGGGCGCAATTAAATCTAACTGTGCGTTAATTACCTGCTCTGCTGTTTTAAATTTTACGGGTGCTTGACCTTGGCCTACCCGCTTACCAAATTGCCGATTAAAAATATACGCCGCCCCTTTATTTGCAATATCGTAAACTTCATCGCAACTTGCACCGTCTTCGTCAAAATACGTTACTTTAATCATCTCATTTTTAAGCTGCGTTACACTTAACCCACTACAGCGAAGTACGAGTGCATCTTTTAAGTTTAAAGCATTGCGTAATTTATCATCAGGGTCGGCCATTACCGCACCGCAATCATGGCATTTACGTGCGGCTATATCGTTTTGCGCACCACATTCATCACACTCTTTAAAGCGAAAACGATAATCGCACTGCTCTTTATTACCTTCATCATCTTCTAGCAAGCCCTTACAGCGCCTACCAAAGTGTTCAATAACCTTTCCTGTAGAGTCAGTTTTACCCCAATAAATATTAGCAAAGCCACAGCCAGGACAAAGCACTTGTACCGGCTCGTTATCGCTATCGCCTTTTTTATCGCCGACCTCAGGGTGAAACAAATCAAAACCATTTCCGGCATAATCGATCACCAAACAATCTGTTTTTGACTCGGCTAATCTAAGTCCTCTGCCGACAATTTGCTGGTATAAACTCACCGACTCAGTAGGGCGTAAAATAGCAATAAAATCAACATGAGGTGCATCAAAGCCGGTGGTGAGTACCGATATATTAACCAGGTATTTTAATTGCTTGGCTTTAAATTGCTTAATTATTTTATCGCGTTCGCTATTCGGTGTATCACCTGTAATTAAGGCGCTTTGCTGATGAGGTAAATAACTTAAAATTTCTTGTGCGTGCATAACCGTAGCGGCAAAAATCATAATACCTTGGCGGTTTTCACTATATTGTATTACTTGTTGTAAAATGGCCTGCGTTGCGCGTGCGCTGTTTTTTAATAACGCATTCATATCCTCATTAGTATAACGGCCAAATGCGTCACTGGTTAACGCCGAAAAGTCGTAATGACTAATCGCCGCATCCACTTCATTGGGTGGCGTTAAATAGTTATGTTTGATCATATAGCGCAGCGGTAATTCAAAAATACAGCTTTTAAATGGGCTGTCTTTATTGCCCCGCACAAAACCATGATAGTGATGATGATAAATCCACCCCATACCTAACCGATAAGGCGTTGCCGTTAACCCTAATACTTTTAATTGAGGGTTATGCGCTTGTAAGGCATTAATAACTTTACCGTATTGACTTTTTTTATCACCATTAACTCTATGGCACTCATCAATAATTAACAGTGAATAATGCTCATTAAGCTGATCTAAATTACGCGATAGCGACTGCACGCTGGCAAAAGTAACCTGATGGTTTAACGATTTTTCTTTTAATCCTGCCGAAAATATACTCGCCTCAAGCCCAAAGCTTTTATATTTTTGTGAGTTTTGCTCTACTAACTCTTTAACATGCGCCAGTACTAATATTTTTTGTTTAGCTATACGCGCAAGCTCAGCAATTACCAAGCTTTTACCCGCGCCAGTAGGTAATACAATCACTGCGGGATCATTGGTTTTTCTAAAGTGTAAAACGGTACGTTCAACCGCCTCGATCTGATAAGGTCTTAGGGTGTAGGTCATGAGATAACAATTAAATTTTAATGAGGGATTTTAGCAAATAACTTAACTTTAAAGGTAATTATTAATTACGCGGTTTTTAAATCACATAATTAAAACTCATTTTAATGGGGAATACTACGATAAAACATTTATATCTATTAAATGATAGTAATAGGCGTATCACTAGCAAAACTATCTGTGCGGATACGAGAGCCTAAAACCTGAATTTTTTCTACTTCTTCTACAACTTCACCTTCTTCTGCCGCAAATGAACTAGCTGAAAATAAAGCTGTTGATGCTGCACCAAAAGCAATCGCTAAGCGAACTGCTTTTGAAACTTGATTATTTAACATTTGATTCTCCCTATGTTTCTATTTTATTTTTATCATTTTTTATGAAAAATAAAGCTACGGTATTCTGCATAGCATCTACTTTCAATTAAAGAGTATTACTAAGTACACCATCAGGTCAACACCCAGTTAACACAAAAGAGCTTTTGTTTACATGTGTTTACAAGGCGCATGTATTCACATAAACACAATAACTAATATCTGATAAACAATTTACCGCACTTTTTGTGGGTACTATTGTTTATCTATAATTGAGTTTTTAGGGGTATATGAATTAACTGATAAAAATCAGATTTTCATATTTGGCGGGGCATAGAGCAAAAATAAAGGTATAGAAGTAAAGGTAATATTACTTATAATTAATCTCTGTATTATGTTTGGTTTAGTAATTATTAAGCTAGCTTTTACATTAAAATTGAAAAACAGCCCATACTAAAGCAGTAACATATTACTAACTAAATAGAACAATTGAGTTTAACTGCACAAAAGCGTAATAGTAGCTGCTACATATCTACAAAGTCACTTAGCGGATTAATAACTTTAAAGCTTATATAAAATAAGCAGAGGGGCAGAGGTTTATATGCCTCAAGTCAGAAAGATAACTATTTAAAACAGACCGCTACAGTATTAATAGCCTGCAGGCTGTTGCGTTATTAATGAGGGGATTATTGGTTATAATAAGCAGATAGTAATTTACAATTCTTTTTTACTTAATTTAAACAGCAATGAAGAACTACATAGCTATTTATTATTGTACTAATTTACACTTTTAAATTAGTACAATACATTCAATGTTAAATTTACTTTCGTGCTTTTATAACCCAACAAAAAATACCTGCGTCTATTTTCATAACATCGAACTCGTAGCTGGACCAATTATCTTGCAGAAGGGTTTTTATATACTCAACATCTGAGTTTGACCACGATGCGGCTTGTTGATCTTGTAAGCGAAGCTGAAAAGAATATAAATTATCACGGAGTTCTTCTACTCTTTTACTGTCTGTTTGCGGCCAATCAATGATCGCTGGAAGTAGCTCTTTTACTAACAAATTAAACCAGTCTAACTCATCTTCACTGTTGCATTTACTCTGCTGATATTTTACTTGCTGTAACAGGTCTACATTTTTTTGCTTAAATTGAACTTGTTGCTCAGCAGTCGGCTCTACCTTATTTGTAATAGACTGACAAAAATCAGCGAAGTCTTGAAGTTGCAATAACAAACCATTGTCTTTACTTAAGTCTTTGAGTACTTTTAACCCAATTTTACAATCTGTAGAAATAAATGAGTCTTGATGATGTACTAACGCAATAAATTCACCATTAGGTTTTAATGCCTTATTTACCGCTAAAAGAGCGGCGGCGGGCTCTGCATACTCAAAACCAAATTGACTTATAACACTATCAAATTGAACGTTCTCAAACGCTAAGGTTTCAGAGGGCATATTGCCATAAAAATGTATTTTTTCGAGGTGTTTGTAATTAGAATCTGAGGGGGCATGTTGAGATAATGGTGCTATGTTTGCCGCGTCTGATGCATAAACATCAAAACTTGCATTAAATTGCTGTGCTAAAACAGCCAGTCCACCATTCCCGGTAGCTAGGTCTAAAATTGTAGTTGATTCAGGTAGTGATTTAAAAATAGTTTGCCAAAAACTTGCGACAATGCCTTTATAACCTTGGCTGTGCTCCCCTTCTGCAAAACTATTAAGTGATTTGGTCCTTGACCAGTATGAATTCCAATGTTGCATTTTTTACCCATAAAAAAAAGGTGGGTTTTAAACCCACCTTTTTATTTAACTTATTTTATAAATTAAAACGATTGTGAGAAACGTAAGTACGTAACACGACCGTAAGCATCATATAGGTCGAAGTTATAGCTACGACCGCCAAAGCTGCTTAACTGTGGCTCTTTTTCAAAAGCATTTTGCATACCAACAGAAACCTTTGTTCCTGTAGGGAAGCTATACGTTGCTTGTAAATCATGTGTGATCCACGTTGCAATATTACCTGTACGCTCAACACCACCACCGGCTACTTGCGATACATCTTCATACTGAGAACCAATCATGTTGATGTTCCAAGTAAAGTCAAAGTCTTGTATTGCATAGCTATTTGACAATGAAGCACGTTGCTGTGGTTCACCAGTGTCTTTAAGTGTATTACGACCACCATCAATTTTACTTTCAAACTGATGACTAAATTGTAATGTTTGCTTTAACGTACCCGCTGCATCAAAGTCAAATGTTGTGTTTAAATTTACATCTAAACCACTGATTTCCCATTTACCTTCGTTAGCATAACCCTGAGTGATAAGGTCAATACCACCATTGCTTAAACGTGTAACACCTAAACCTGCAGGAATTGGGTCGCCTGTTTGTTCACGAGTCAGAATGGTAGTAGCACCAAAGAAACGGATCATGTTAGAGATTTCAATCTCATAATAATCAGCAGAAAAGTTTAACCAATCTGTTGGTTGGTAAGCTAAACCTAATGAAATCTGCTCTGATGATTCAGAACCCATTTCAGCGTTTGCTAAAGTAATTGCACTTACTTGCACATCACAACCGGCCTGTAAACCTAAGTTAAGACATGACGGATCATCAGATACACTTGGGTTACCTGGAGCTGGTTTAGCTGTAAGGATATCCAATGTAGGTGCGCGGAAACCTTCACCATATGATGCACGTAGCACTAGCTCTTCTGTTACATCATACTTTACTGAAACTTTAGGTGAAAAATCTGAACCATAATCAGAATAATCATCGTAACGACCTGCTAATGTAAACTCTAGGCCTTCCATAACTGGGAATAAAGCTTCAAAGTAAGCACTAGTTAAATTACGACCACCACCAGCACTATTACCAGCAGAACCACCTACTTGACCAGCTTCTGATAATGAATCGTACGTATCAGAATAATCTTCTTTACGGTATTCAAGACCAACAACAGCTTGTAGAGTTCCACCATTCATTTCCATTACATCAAATGCAGCAGAACCAAACACTTCTTCTTGTTGGAAAGTACCAATTCGCGATGTAGTTACATTCAAGCCGTTTAGTACTTTAGCGTAATTATTACGTTCTTCATCTGTAGTAAAACGTGTGCCAAATGGGTCATTTAGCATGTAATCACCGTTATCAACAGCTGTTCTTGCATTTGAACCCATTAAATAACCACGACCAATTTCATAGGTTTTTGTTTGGTTTTTACGCGCACCAAAATCAACAAAAACATTACCGATTTGCCCTTCAACACTAATCATAAAGTCTGTAGACCAGTTATCAACTTGACTATCACGATTACCTAATGCAGCAAAACGATGACGATATCCAACTTCACGTGCACCTAGACCATCTGAAGGAGCATCATAAAATGGGCTAGCTGGGTTAGTTGGGTTATTTGGGCTATCAGCTGACATGAAAGCACCAACACCTGCGTCATTCAATGTTGGCGCGTAACGACCAAAAGACTTAGTTTTTGATACTAGAGTATGAGACAAGATTCTCCAGTCATCATTAATATCATAATTAGCTTTTAAGAACGCTGATGTGTTTGATGTAGAAGCTTCGTTAGCATTTGTCGCGTTAAAGTTATATGCACAGAAATCATCACCTAGTGAAAAGAAGTTATCGATTCCATCACAAGCGCTAGCTGATAAAATTGAACTTAAGCCACCAGCACTTGGCTCGCCATCAGCACCAATACCATCGTAGCCACTTGGTCTTACCCAGTTTGCGCCAAAGCTTGAAGCACCAGGTTGTACCCATTCGTAAGCATTTTCATAAATAATGTCACGGCTGTTCCAAGAAACACCACCAATTACAGAAGAGTTATCGCTTGAAGCACCAAATACTACAGAGCCTTCTTCACGGTCACCACCGTCTTTCGGTAAGCTTACTTCTGAAGCACCGATACGCATTTCAATACCGTTAAAATCTTTTCTGGTAATAATGTTAACTACACCAGCGATAGCGTCAGAACCATATACTGCAGAAGCACCATCAGATAAAATTTCAATGCGCTCAACCGCCGCCATTGGAATTGAGTTCAAATCTTGTGAGTTACCAGTTGAAGGTGACTTAGGTAAGCGACGACCATCAACTAAAATTAGTGAACGTGAAGCACCTAAACCACGTAAGTTAATTTGCGAAACACCTTGCGCAGAACTACCAGACTGTGGACGAAATGAACCCGCCGAGTTAAAGCTTGTATTACGTAATAAGTCTGAAACAGAAGTTTGTCCTGAAAAGTCAATCGCAGCACGATCGATAACAGTTACAGGTACAGAACCTTCTAGGTCAGTTCTTTTAATACGTGAACCAGTAACAGCGATACGCTCTACTTTTTCTACGCCTTCTTCAGCAGCAATTGAGCTTGCTGAAAATACAGCTGTTGAAGCTGCACCAAAAGCGATTGCTAAGCGAACAGCTTTTGAAACTTGATTATTTAACATTTGATTCTCCCAAGAATACTATTTTATTTTTTATATTTAATCATCTGATTACGAATAAACAATGATTATGCAACCAATGATAATACTATGAGAACAGAAAGGTCAACATAAAATTAACTTTAAGTGACCTGTCATTATCATATATCACACTTAATCACCGCTATTAGTACTGGCCGTTTACAAAAAGTCTTTTGGTAAGTGCGATACAAATTAAAAAAACAAAAATAACCCATTGTTTTTAAAGCAGTTTGCTTCAGCATTGTTTTCGACTGTAGTTTAATTGAAATCATACTTGTTAACTTTCGGCATGTGAATTTTTGTAAACAGTTTATTTAATCAGTTTCACACTTTGATTTTTTACTGATTATTAAGCTTAAAACAAGGTACTTTGGGTTGAGTTTGGCAGTACGCCAAGTGCGCTTAGAATCATATTGGCAACTGGTTCTAGCTGCCGCTGTATATAAAGAGGGTAATTGAGGGTGTTATTTGCATTGTAAATTTCAGCGCCATTAATAGCATAAACATATTCTATTATTTGGCCGCGCTTTACATCAAAGTCGGGGTTATTCGCTTTATATTTTTTTACTGCTTGCACATGCGGGGGAATATTTTTTACATAGTCACTTAAATTTTGGCCTAAACGTTTACGGTATATAAGTTTTTTATCAAACTCCCCTGCGTATAGTTTTTTAGTGTAGCTTTTTATAATGTCGTTTAATTGCTCTATTTTAAATTGTTGATCAAATAATGTTTTAAAAAGTTCGGTTTGAAACTCTTGAGCAAACTGGGTCCAATCGCTGCGCACGGTTTCCATTCCTTTAAAAATTAGCTGCTTGGCGTTGTTTTTATCAATTTGGCCAACGTAACGTTTTTTTGAGCCTATTTTTTTTCCTCTTATGGTTGGCATAAAAAATGGGCTGTAATGGGTTTCAAACTCTATTTCTAAATAACTGGTCAACGAAAAGCGAGTTTTAACGCTATCAGACCAGCGTTTGTTAATAATTTGCATCACATCATTGCCTATTTCATTACACTGTGTGGCATTTAAGCGCTCATTTACTTTTACAAATATTGAATCTGTGTCGCCATAAATAACCTCATAACCTAGCTCTTCAATCCATTTTCGGGTTGTTTGCATGATTTCGTGCCCCCTAAGTGTAATTGAACTTGAGAGCCTTGGATCGTAAAACCGGCAACCTTTAGAGCCTAATACGCCATACAAGCTGTTCATTATTATTTTTATTGCCTGAGAAAGCATTGGCTGGTTGGTGTCTTTGGCTTTTTGGCGAGTACGGGTTAAGTGCTTAATTAATTTGGGTAGGTGATGCAGCTCGCGTGAAAATAGTGCGTCGTTAAACCCTGCTACCGCGCTTTCGGGAGAGTTTAGCCCCTCTATAAGGCCTAATGGATCAATACAAAAAGTGCGCATAATTGACGGATACAAGCTTTTAAAGTCGAGCACTAATACATTTTCATATAACCCAGGAGTCGACTCCATTACATAACCGCCCGGGCTTTCAAACGATAAGCCATGATCGCCTAAATTAGGTGCAATATAGCCACTGCGATGTAATA
Organism: Pseudoalteromonas sp. 20-MNA-CIBAN-0454; assembly: GCF_040308685.1. Lineage (NCBI taxonomy): Bacteria > Pseudomonadati > Pseudomonadota > Gammaproteobacteria > Alteromonadales > Pseudoalteromonadaceae > Pseudoalteromonas > Pseudoalteromonas sp. 20-MNA-CIBAN-0454. The sequence goes on from NZ_JBEOOB010000030.1 coordinate 30,212, forward strand.
AGGGTAAATATAGGTTGGTAAATGCAGCTACCGAGCCGCCCATACGCTCTAGTTCAAGCCCCGTAAGTTGCGTTCTTACTATGGCAAATTCAAATAGCTTTAACTTAACAAAAATTCTATTTACTAATATACAGTCTTGGCGGTTATAAGCGGCAAGAGCGAGCTTGTCGTGATTAAATTGACGAATAATTTCGCTAAGGCGATTATCTGCTTGAATTAACTTAGACTCGCCCAGCACTTTATGAGAAATATTAGCTAACGAATAACTATCAAAATGATAAGTGGCATTTTTTAGTGTATCTATACCATCTATTACGCTGCGCCCGGGTAAAGTAAGCCGGGTGTAATGACCCGTTCTAATTGTTAAAGGTTGTTGATCTCTACCTAAATTAAGCACCAGTCCTAATGCTTCTGCGCGCGCGTTAAATACGCTAAAATCAAATTCGATTACATTCCAACCCACAATCACATCCGGATCGTTACTAGTAATGTAGCGCTGTAATTTTTGCAGTAGATTTATTTCATCAACGCACCAGTCAATATTAAATGTGTTACTGTGAGGCTGTGGCTCACCAATCATTAATACACAATCTAGGCCATTGCCAACTAATCCAACCGAAAATAACACCCCTTCCCCGTTACATTCTATATCTAATGAAAGCGACGCGAGCTGTGGCGTATAGTTTGGATTAGCTTTTAGTTTTGCTTGAGTAATTTCGATAAAGCCATTTTTTTGTAGCGCCTCTCCAGTTACCCACACTCCTCCTTTAATAAAGCGCTCCATTAAAAATCGGTCGCTGTGGCGAATATCGCCTTCGTATATATTTATTTGCTCCTCAAGCTGGGCTCTTGCTTTATAAAGGCTACTACTGTCGTTAAAATAGCAGGCTGTGCAGTCAACACCACTAAAGTGGCGCATATTAACCGCTTTAAAACTTACCTTTATTTTGGCTTTGGCTAATAACGTTTGTGCAAGAGGAAGTTGTTGTTGCGCAATAAAAAATACGGCTTGCTGGTTTTCAACAACCACCTTTATAGGCCCAGACTCAGAGCTTAACCAATAACACAAAGTAAGGCCCTGCCTGTTTTTAGACGAGTATTGTTGCCTTGATAAAATAAAGCCCTGATAGATTGCTTGTGTCAATGTCCGATCCCACTTAATATATACACTGTAATTATATACATACTTTAGGTAATCATCACATGCTATCGAGCTCATTAAAAAAAACTATTAGGCAAGTACATCAGCATGTGGCTAATAACCTAAGTGATTACCGCCCGCGTAGCAGCCAAAATTACTTAGTTGCCGAAATAGCAAAAACGCTAGCGGGGGAATATCACAAAAAACAACGTATTTGCGTTATAGAAGCAGGTACAGGCACGGGCAAGTCTCTGGCATATTGTTTAGGCGCTTTGCCACTTGCGCTAGCACAAAAAAAGAAATTAGTTATTTCAACCGCCACAGTTGCGCTGCAAGAGCAGTTAATAGCCAAAGAGTTACCTTTTTTTAAAAAGCATTCAGGGCTTAGTTTTAAGTTTGATTTAGTAAAAGGTCGCCAGCGATATATTTGCGCTCATAAACTACACAATGCGGTTAACGGCGATAGCCAAACACAAATGGAATTTATGCCTACGCTTAGCTCCCCTTTAAGCGTAATGGAAACCAAATGTTTAAATGATCTTTACACCGCTTATACGACTAAAAAATGGCAAGGCGACAGAGATAGCTGGGCCGACACGGTTCCCGATAAAGTATGGGGATTAATAGCCTGCGATAAACATTCGTGCCAGCGCCAAATGAAAGCGCATCAAACCTGCCCGTTTCAGCTTGCGCGTCAGCAATTAATGCAAATGGATGTACTGGTGATAAACCACTCTTTATTACTTGCAGATTTGGACTTAGGCGGGGGTAAAATTTTACCCGAACCCGACAACACTATTTATGTAATTGATGAAGCACACCACTTAGCGCATATTACTCGCGACTTTTCATCTGCGGCGGCGACAATAAAAGGCACCATAGAGTGGCTCGATAAGCTCACTAAATTTAGCGGAAAAATGGCTAAAGTAATAGTGGGTCAAAAGGCGATAGGGCAAAACTTTAAGCTTTGCGATAGCATTAACGACGCCAACAAAGATTTAAAAGTAGTACGCGACATTCTCGATAATGCTGACTTTGAATATTCAAAAGATGATACTTACAGATTCGAAAATGGCGAAATTCCACAGTCACTACACAGTAAAGCCAAAGATATAAGCGAAGCCACGCGAGATGCACTGCGCTGCTTAAGTAAAATGCATGACACGCTAACCCAAGATGTAAGCGACGGCGATATAAAACCCTACGTAGCCGACCCTATTTTAGGCGAGAGCGGGCAATACATAAATCGTTTAGAGCAATTAAATAAGCTGTGGTTTAGCTATGCAAATAAAGGTGAAGGCACACCCCATGCTAGGTGGATAAAGCGCCTTGAGTATAAAAACCACCATGACCATTTATTAAGCGACTGCCCTATTGAAGTAGGTTACTACTTAAAAGACAAGCTATGGAGCGAGTGCGCGGGCGCAGTTTTATGCTCGGCTACATTAAGTGCTTTAGGCTCGTTTGATCATTTTGCTTACGAAGCAGGCCTGGCCAAAGAGGAAGGCGTTAAATTTATTAAAGTGCCCTCGCCTTTCGACTACCCTAATCAAGCAACTTTGCGTATTCCGGTTTCTAAAATTGAACCAACCGATAAAGCATTTAGCGATCACTTAGCCAATACTCTACCTGAGTATTTAGACACCAAAAAAGCCAACCTAGTATTGTTTGCTTCTTATTGGCAAATGGACCATGTATCAAAGTTTCTTAGAACAAAAGGTTTTAACTTATTAGTACAAGGCGAAATGTCGCGTGAGGCAATGCTTAAATTACATACTAAAAATATTGATGAAGGCAAAGGTAGTATTTTATTTGGCACCCAAAGCCTATCAGAAGGCCTTGATTTACCAGGTAAATACCTAGAAAATCTAATAATTACAAAAATTCCTTTTGCCGTACCCACCTCGCCAATTGAAGAAGCGCAAGCCGAGTTTGTACAAAGTAAAGGCGGCAATCCTTTTTTATCAATAACCGTTCCCGATGCGGCAAAGAAATTGGTACAAAGCTGTGGTAGACTGCTGCGTAAAGAAAGCGATGCTGGCTGTATTACTATTCTCGATAGACGCTTGATCACTAAGCGATACGGCAAAGCAATGCTCGACACCTTACCTCCTTTTAAAAGACAGATAGATTATTAATAATGTTTGAACTTGCACTCGATCCAACAACCTGGGCTATTTTATGTGCCGTTGCACTTGCCGCAGGTTTTATTGACGCCATCGCCGGTGGTGGTGGTATGTTAACGGTTCCTGCTTTATTAACAGCAGGCTTACCACCGCATTTAACGCTTGGCACAAATAAATTAGCCGCAAGCTTTGGCTCTTTAACTGCAAGTTATACTTATTATAAAAAAGACTTATTTAACCCTAAGTTTTGGCTAGCCTCTATTTTTGCCACCGCCATTGGCGCATTAATAGGCACTTTAATAGTTGATCATTTAAGTATCGACTTCTTAAATAAATTATTACCTATAATTATAATTGTTGTAGCCTGTTATAGCTTGTTTGGTAGTTTAAGTACCACAGAGGGAAGTGAGCTACCTAAGCTTACCCAAACAATGAAAATAAAGCAGTGGCTGCAAGGCTTAAGCTTAGGTTTTTTTGATGGCTTAGCAGGACCAGGTACAGGCACCTTTTGGACCGCCTCAAACGGCATGCTATATAAAATGAACCTACTGCTAAATTGTGGTTTATCGCGCTCAATGAACTTTGTGTCTAACTTTATTTCACTTATTACTTTTGTAGCATTAGGCCATGTTAACTTTTTACTGGGTATTACTATGGGCTTTTTTATCATGCTAGGCGCATGGTTTGGCGCGCATTCAGCAATACGCTTTGGCAGTAAGTTTATTCGCCCAGTATTTAATACTATGGTTATATTATTAGCACTAAAACTTATTTACGAGGCTTACTTTTAATATGCACTCACCCGCTTTTGATAAACTACGCCAACAAGTTGCAACCTTAAAGCAGCAAGCCGAGCAATTTGATAAAGCAAAACTGTTTTCTAAAAACCGTTATATGCAAGCGCAACCAAGCTTATTTGACCGTGCTGTTTTTAGTACTAAAAGTATGAACCTAGCTGACTATGTAACCGAAATAGAAGACGAAGTATCGTCTTTACCACCAAGTGAGCATCGCCATGCATACACCTATGCACTTGAGCGTATAGCAACACAAGTACAAGCTGTTTTTAATGTTATTAAATCAACCCCTATTTGGATAAAAGAAAATAAAAGTCATTATAAACCACGTCCCAAACAAGCCGTTTATAAACAAGCTGTGCAACAAGTAATACAATCATCTCATGAGCTTTATGACGAACTTAAACAAAACCACGAATTTGAACGCCGATTATTGTTAATGATTGAAGAGCGTAAAATGCAAATGGATAAAGCAACTCCAGCTAAAGCACAAAAGCTAAATTTGGAAATATTAACAACGCATGCACGCTTAGGGCGCTGTAGAAAAGCGATTTCGGCCACCGAAGAAAAAATACAACGTGTAGAAAAACAACAACTTCGCTAAACACTTTAAGTATGTTTTACAATACCAATCAAGCCGTTAACTAATTAACCGTTAATAAATAGCTGTAAAGCTATCCCCTCGATTTATACTGTTCCTTGGTATAAACTCAATTAAATGGATTAAAAACGAGCGAGTGGAATATGCAATTACACGAAGATATACATAACTTTTATGAAAAATTTGTTTTAGAAGAAATAATTAATCGCAAACTTAATGAACAGTATACTGATGATGTAATGGCCGATTTTTGCTGTACTGTTTTAAATCAACTGCCTGCGCGCTATATTCGCTCCGACGTAGATATGGCCTATTATTTATCACAAACAGAGCGTATGCATATGCAACAACGAGTGCAAACAGCCATTGATGTAGCAATTAGCCAAATTGCAAAAAAGAAACACCAACATGAGCAATAACCTACAACAAGCACCAACCCATATAAAACTCGCAGTCGATTTAATTATGCTACTAGAGCAACACGACGTTGCTCCTGATGAAGTACTTAAAGCACTCGAAATAGTAAAAATCGACTTTGAAAAAAAGCAGAGTAATGAGCTAGCTTTGTGATTTTTGAATTAATAGTAACAACTGCGCTGTGGTGGTTGCATCGGCAAGCGCTCGGTGATGGCTAGTTAAGTTTAAATTAAAGTGCTTTGACAAATTACCCAACGAGTACGACTTTAAGCCCGCAAAGGCTTTACGCGATTCCACCACAGTGCACAACTTGGGCATTTTAAAAGGCACCTTTGCCATTTCGCATTCTTTTTTAATAAACCCGTAGTCAAAGTTAACATTGTGCGCAACAAAAATGCTTCCCGCTAATTTAGCCATTAAAGGTTTTACTATATCTGCAAATACTGGCGCATTACTTACCATGCTATCGCTAATACCGGTTAACGACGTGATAAACCCAGGTATATGTCGCTGTGGGTTAACTAAAGTAGTCCAGGTATCGATTACTTTGCCATGCTGTACTTTAACTAAGCCAATTTCGGTTATTTTGTTACCGCCTTTTAATGCGCCTGTCGTTTCTAAATCAACTACGCTGTAAATGCGGTTGGGATCTATAAACCATTTAACAACGGCTATATGTACCTCAAAACCACTGCTCTTTAAGTTATCTATAGTCGTTAATTGATTTCGCCTTAGCTTGTCGCCTGGGGCTTTTACTTCTTCAAAATGTACTTTGCCGTTATGGATAACCATTAAGTCGGGGTAGCCGTCTTTTAGCTGTAAATAATGTTTACTCATATTGGTTAAGTGAGTAATTAACGCCTCAATTGGGCTATTTAAAATAAGCGCTTCTAGTGGTTGTAATAACTCGTTATGCCATTTAAATAAACCGTTAGGTTGATCAAAGTATTGCGCTGCATTTTTACATACTAATTTAAGTAATGCCTGAGGTGTTTGGCACTGTGCTAAGCGCTCATTTATTTGCGCTGGTTGCGCTGCATAAAAATTACCAAGCCTTAATACTTGCGGATAAATATCAAACTCATTGCATAGCGGATAAGGGGTATCAATAAATAATTCGTGCCAAAATACTAAACCAAACAAACTTTGCCACAATGTGTTTTCGGTATTAAATACCTGCATACCTTGGGCAGTGTAATAATCGTTTACGCCTTGCTCTACTTCACCTCGGTATAATTCGTCAATTTCGAGTACGCACTGAGTGTCAGCAAGCATAGTGCTTAAACGCGAACGCGTTTGCTTATTAAATTTACGCATTAAAAAGTCATCAGCAAAGTACAGTAAATCATCCGTTAGCGGATTTTCAATAATGGCTTCTAAGCGTGCTTTTACCCACTGTTTATTACCAAGCCTGTATTGCTCTCTTATTTGAATTTCGTGTGCTTCGCTATCATCAACACACCCTTCAAGTAAACTAAAAGCAAGTTCGCTATTGGTGTTTTTTAACTGTTTAAAAAGCTGTACTAATAACTTATTTTTAAGCGCAACAGCTATTGCACCATACGCAGCTTGCACTAGAACCTGCGGCGCTAAAGCAACGTAATCGTTCTCATCGGTTATATTTTTAAATGCTAATCGGTAACGGTTTAATAAATAGTTTGATTGCGCCTCGGCCTTCGTTTCAAAGCGCGATAAGCTCTCGCTATGCCCTTCACGCGTAGCGGTTAAACCTAAGTCTCGCATTACAAAACGGTTTTGATGATTCACATCACCACTGCTTAGTTTACCTGCAAATAAAAACTCAAAATACTCATAATAATCGCTGCGATTATTAATTACATACTGGCTATAAAACGGTGCAAGCTCGTGCGGGCAGCTTTTAAAAAACTCACGGGCGCTATCCACCAGCGCGCCTTTAGCGGCGCTCTTTTTATAGCTTATTTGTTCGTCGTAATTACTTAGTAACTCTAGTAAAGCAGGTTTGGTTAAGTGCGCTAAAAGCTGCGAATAATGCTGCTCGTTTGGCTCAAATAAAATGCCGGCTTTTTTTAGCGTATAAATAGCCTGATGCGGCGAGGTTATTTCTTCATAATTAAGCGATTGCGCCTGCACTAAATAAGGCTTTCGCGAGTACACACGCGCCAACATGCATTGGCTTTGCTCATCTAGCTGATTAATTTTACTAATAAATTCACTATGTTTAGGCTCAAGTAAATGCATGCATTTACTTGTTACAAACTCAATAAGCTCTCTAAAATGCGCTAAATAGTATTTTGCTGGTAATTCTTTTTTCATAACATTGCCATGACTGTATATAAAAACAGTATCTAGTATTTATGCTTATTATTCAATCTTAAAGTTGTAATCAGTAATGCTTTGAGTTATCAGGCGTTAATTAGGACAAGATTTAGCACCATTAATAGTGCTAATAATATTATTTCTTACGCTAATTATGATGCTGCAGCCCTTGCTGTGGCCGCCAGTGCGCAGTGGATTGCTAACTTTGCCATTACCATGACCTTCCCTATTATGCTGGCTAACATTGGCCTTGCCGGTGCTTATGGCTTTTATGCGTTATCGGCACTTATAAGCCTGTTTTTTGTTGTTAAATACATAAAAGAAACACGCGGTAAAACGCTCGAATCTATGTAATTTTTAAAAGCGGTGATATTAATCGCCAGCAAAAAAATAACGGGTGCTAACTACTTAGCGCCGAATCAGCAAGTATCAATCGAAATGAAACAAACCGGTTTAGGTGTTTCTATTGTTTGGGAAATTTAAAAAATGGTAACAGAATTCACCCCAGTGTCGGCTGCAATAGGCGGTGCATTAATAGGTATAGCGTGTACGTTATTACTGGTTTTATACGGAAAAATTGCAGGCATCTCGGGCATTGTTAAGTCTGTATTTGCTAAAGTAAGTTCGGGCTCTCGTTGGCAGCTATACTTTATTTTAGGGTTGTTGTTGGCAGGTGTAGCTGTAAGGGTATTTGCCCCTTCTTTATTAGAAGCCGAATTACAGTTGTCGCCTTGGCTTATTGTTGTTGCGGGGCTTTTAGTTGGCGTAGGTACAACTTTAGCTAATGGATGTACAAGTGGCCATGGTGTGTGTGGCATGTCGCGTTTTTCTACCCGCTCTTGGGTTGCAACGTGTACATTTATGCTCGTCGCCTTTATTACAGCAAACCTGGTAGGATAAGTAATGAAAGCAATTATGATGGTTGTTATAGGCTTTATATTTGGCTTAGGGCTTATTATTAGCGGTATGACAAACCCCGCTAAAGTAATTAACTTTCCTACCTACGGGAACCAATGGGACGCAAGTTTAATTATAGTGATGGCTGTTGCCATGCTAATAATGATGCTTACGTGGTTATGGGTTGCAAAAAAAGAGAAGCCACTCCTTTCAGGATCATTTAATTTAAGTGATTTAAAAAAAGTTGATGCGCGCTTAATTACTGGCTCAATACTCTTTGGTTTAGGCTGGGGTTTAAGTGGCATATGCCCAGGCCCGGGCTTGGTTCAATTAGTGTCTCTTAAAATGGAATTTTTGCTGTTTTTTGCGGCCGTGCTAGGCGGTATGTGGCTAACTAAAAAGCTTACTTAAGTTTGATTTTAGAGGCTGTTTAAGTAACCCATTAATACCAGGTGTTAATGGATTACTTAAAGGTAATTAGCCAGCACTTATTATCCGAATTTAGGCCTTTTAATACTCAAGACTAAGTGGCTAATTAATTGTGTAGAGTAGCGCTAAAAAAACGCCCCTAAAAGGAGCGTTTAATTAAACCCAAAACAGATTAACTGTATGGATTGGTGCAATTTGGGATTATATTTATCAGGCTTTTTTCATACTGCCTTGCTCTTCAAGGCGAATATGCCAGCTAAACGCTTCTTCTAATAAATGAGGTGTGTGTCCGCCTCGCTTACAAGCGCGCTCATAGTAATCTAGCATGGCATCACGGTAATCTGGGTGCACACAGTGCTTAATAACTTGTACAGCACGTTCACGTGGCGCTAAGCCGCGTAAATCGGCTAAGCCTTGCTCGGTTACTAATATATCAACGTCATGTTCGTTATGGTCAACGTGGCTTACCATAGGTACTACACTCGAAATAGCGCCATCTTTAGCAATCGACTTAGTAACAAATATCGCTAAATGCGCATTACGTGCAAAGTCACCCGAGCCGCCAATACCATTCATCATGCGAGTACCACAAACATGGGTTGAGTTTACGTTACCGTACATATCAAACTCAAGCGCAGTATTAATTGCCACTATGCCTAAACGGCGTACTATTTCAGGGTGATTCGACACTTCTTGCGGACGTAACACTAACTTATCTTTATATTCTGATAGGTTATTAAATACTTTTGCATTACAACGCTCTGATAAAACAATTGAACTGCCTGAAGCAAATTTAAGTTTACCGGCATCAATTAAATCAAAGGTCGAATCTTGTAATACTTCTGAGTACATTGTTAAATCTTCAAAATCAGAATCTAACAATCCCATCATTACCGCGTTAGCAATATTACCAATACCTGCTTGTAATGGCCCTAGGTTTTCTGCCATACGCTTTTGTGCTACTTCTTCTTTAAAAAAGCTCACTAAGTGGCTGGCAATAGCCGCTGTATCTACGTCAGGGTCGGTAACTGTTGAAAACGAATCGCTCTGATTAGTAAAAACAATGCCAACAATTTTAGCAGGATCAATTGGAATAGCCGTGCTACCAATACGATCATCTACTTTAGTTAAAGGAATTGGTTGGCGCACAGGGCGATACGAAGGAATATATATGTCATGCAAGCCTTCAAGTTCAGGGCTGTGCAACATATTTATTTCAATAATCACTTCTTTAGCAAAAATAGCAAAGCTTGCAGAGTTTCCTACCGAAGTAGTAGGCACAATATGGCCTTCTTCAGTAATGGCTACCGCTTCAATAACCGCCACATCAGGCATAGTTAATTGATGATTACGCAACTGCTCAACGGTTTCTGATAAATGCTGGTCAATAAACATTACTTCGCCGTTATTAATCGCTTTACGTAATGTACTATCTACTTGAAAAGGCATACGGCGGGCTAGCACACCCGCTTCTGTAAGTAGTTTATCTAAATCATTACCTAACGACGCACCGGTCATTAGGTTTATTTTCATTGGATTATTTTTAACACGCTCAACCAGTGCTCTTGGCACGGCTTTAGCTTCACCGGCACGAGTAAAGCCACTCATGCCTACTGTCATTCCATCTTTAATAAATTGGCTAGCTTGTTCTGCTGACATTACTTTTTGGTGCAGATTGCTATTGCGGATACGTTCTAACTGCATACTACTGAGCCCCTTTTTAATTTGGCGTTATTTTAAGTATTACAGCGCACTTCGCAATCTAGACTTAGGTCGCATTTACTAAATTAAGTTACGCAAACACAGAATAAAGTGCCTTGGTGGTAGCAATCTACTTTAATGTACGAACATTTATATAAATTTAATATGCTGATATAGCGTAAGTTTTAAGTGAGTATTTAAAGTATGGGATTAAAATTAGAAAAAAGTAGAATAATGAGAGAGAAATAAATTGAATAAAATGTAGTTGAAAAATTGGCTTAATTATAAGTAATTAGTTTATAGCACCCAATGTTGTTTGAAGTATAAGTTGGCATAAGTACAAACGAGCTTATTGGGCTACAGCTCCGTTAGTGTAGTGTATGTTGGCATAATATTGAAGTAAAAATTGGCATAATGTGAGGGCGTTCAGAATTCTGTGTCAGCCTAAATTGCTAAATATCTAGCACGCCATCTAACCTACCTTCGAAGTGAATGGCTAATTGCGACAATGTCAGGTTCCAACTGTGGATTGGCATTGTCCATTTCTTCGAGGCGTTCAATATGCCTGCATACAATAATTTCATCAAGCTATTTTCATTCGGGAATGCGCCTTTAGTCTTGGTCAATTTCCTAAACTGGCGGTGAACCGCCTCGATAGCATTGGTGGTATAAATGGCTTTTCGCACATAATCTGGGTACTTGAAGTAAACCGACAGGTTCGTCCATTTACGACGCCAAGAGTCGATAACAATGGGATATAGCTTGCCCCATTTATCGTCTAGCTCATCCAGTGCTGCTTCTGCGGCACCTTTAGTTGCTGCACGATAAACGGGTTTTAAGTCAGCCATAAAGGCTTTTTGGTGCTTAGAGGCTACGTACTTCATCGAGTTACGAATTTGATGAATAACGCACTGTTGAACCTCTGTTTCAGGATAGATAGTGCCAATGGCTTCAGGGAAACCTTTTAGTCCATCAACACAGGCGATTAAAATATCGGATACGCCACGATTATGTAAATCGGTCAGCACTGATAACCAGTAGTTAGCACCTTCGCTTTCTGATACGTAGAGGCCAAGTAATTCTTTACGGCCTTCAATATTAATACCCAGCACAGTATAAACCGCTTTGCTAACGTAGCGACCATTTTCCTTGATTTTATAGTGAATAGCGTCAAGCCAGATAAATGGATACAACGCATCAAGACTGCGAGATTGCCACGCTTTAAGCTCTGGTATTAGCTGGTCAGTCACAGCGGTTATTGTGGCTTCTGATACTTCAATGCCATACATTTCTTGAATGTGACTGCGAATATCACGATAGCTCATGCCTAACGCAAACATAGATAGGACTTTTTGGTCAATTTCTGGCGTTAACTTAGTTTGGTTTTTCTTAACGAGTTGCGGTTCAAAGGAGCCAGCGCGGTCTCTTGGTGTTTCAAGTTCAAATTGACCTACAGATGATTTAACGGTTTTTTTGCTAGTGCCGTTCTTACGGTTTGGTTGCAGATCAGATTCTAGATGCTGCTCTAGCTCTGCTCTGAGTGCAGCTTCAGTTAATTGTTTAATTAGCGGTGTTAAAACACCATCTTCACCAGTTAACCCTTTACCAGATTGAAGTTCAGCTAATGCTTTGTTGAAGTCGAAAGATTGAGTCATGTGTCACTCCTGTTTTCTTAATATTACTGAAATGACACAGATTTCTAAACACTACCCATAATGTTACCAAATACTGGTTTTAGAGCCAACCACATAAAAATACTGTCAAGTTTAGTTGGCTGCTATGTGCCAATTGCGGACGGTGGTAACGCTTTGCTAAGCAGCAATCAAATAGTTGACCAAAACCAGCGAGGAACGAGCAAAAGCCAACTGTTTTTATCCTTTTAAGTGTGTTGTTAGCAAGCTTTTTCACTGAAAGACTTTAATAAGTGTTCTTTCTAATTCAGTTAGTGCTTGAGGTATCGTACCAATACATTTCTGAATTTTAGGATCATTATCATTTAAACACAGGCGACTGCGCACTGACCTAAGGTTTGAGTGAGAGTCACTACATAGTTCATTGTACATTGTTTCGTAAAAGTCTTTTAAACCTGCTAAATCGAATTTAGCACTAATTTTAATTGGTTTAAATTGATCGCTAAGCTCAGCTTTATCTTTGACAAGCTGAGCCTTGAACTCTACTAGGTCATCAAGTTCATTAGACTCTTTTAACCACTCCAAATGTTTGGGGTCTAGATGTTCTAATACTTTTATCCACTCTTTCAATCGATTTGATTGTAATCTGTAGCCATAATCGCGATCTGAAGACAAATTATGAAAATCAACAAAGGTTTCAGAAAATGTTCGATAGAGGATAGGAATGCCTGATAACTTTCCTGTAACGCTGAGAGTAATTATTGCATCAGCTAGATCTAGTAAGCTAGAAGAATATGCAAGCAAAGTATGCTCGTACAAATTTTGTTTATGCAACGAAATTAATCTGTTTACGTCACCTCTAATATTGGTAATTCGTTCCGTAGGACTCACATTAACTCCTGTTTGCTAACGAGGCTGTAGAATTACTCCAACAGTAAAATTCAATTAAAAAACGAGTTCCTCAAATCAACTCTAAGCGCTTTTAAAGCATTAGGTAATGCATTGGAACCCATAAAACGGGCTGTTTTTTCTTAAAAAAAGAGTAATTCTACAGCTTCACACATTAAATATGGGGATTTTAGTAGCTCTTTTTCAGCGAGTAAAATTTCCACCATAATTTTTTTGTTATGTGTCATCTTGATACTGCATATTTACGTTTTGTTTGTGTGCCATCTTCATTTAACCAACGCACATCAATATCATAAACCATTTGCGTAACATCCATTGGGATACTTGCGAGGAGAAAATAACTTTCATTCTGGTTTAGTGCTGGGTATGGTGATTTTTTATCATAATCCCCAGAAACTAAAGGGTTATGCTGATTATCTTGCCCTAACGAAAAATAGATCTTTGAAGCAGTCGAGGGACCAGAGTTTTCAACTACAAAACGATTTTGACTACCAGTCCTTTCTAAACTAACTGTTATGTTAGCTTTTAAAGTTTGCTGTTCTTGTTCATCCATTTTCTGTAATTGGCGTTCACTTAATCTTGCATGAACCTCTTCTAGCTCAATTAACCTGTGTGTATTTTTTCTCGTTCTCACAAGAGCAACGATAGAAATAATCGATGCAATAAGAGCTATGGAAGAACTTACAAATTCATAAATAGTCAAAAGTTACTCCTAATACATTACGCCCGCATAAGGAGCAGCAAAACGTAGCGGCGATTAGTTTAAAATTTGCGAAGCACCAAAACTAAATCACCGCGTAGCTTTGGTGTCCCAGCCGCGCTTTTCAGCGGCGACTTAATGCGTTTGTTATGCTGCTTTATCACCACTTTATGTTTTTGAAATTATAACGAATATAATCGACAAGAGTAGTGTGAGCGTGAAGAAATTCCCGTACCAAATTGGAAATATTCTCATTTATTAAATTAATTTGTTCCCAAGACAACGCAGCTTTATTTAAAACAATGTCCCCGTGGTTATTGCTGACATAAATATTTGTAAATGGCTCACCAGAAAACATGTTGTCGTCATTAACCAAGTTGACTCCCCGCAGGTTGCCATTCAACCAGAAATTTAGCTTATCCATTTTATGGATAAAATCGCTCCAGTATTGTGTTAGAGAATGGTCCCAAAAAGGATATGACTGAGGATTCCCTTGAACAAAAGCTTCAAACATGTAACGAGCATCAAAATCTATAGATATTTTATGAGGTAAACCTAAGGCCATTCCCCGAAACTTAAGAATGGGAATATATTCAAAGAGCGTATTCAAAGATGATAAGTCTGCAAAGTGCTCAGAAGTATTATCCAAGCTTGTTTTTACATATTCTTCGTGATCTTTTTTTATCTGCAAAAGTCTTTCAACAGAATAATCCACAGGCTTTGAATCCACCACTTTATGATGGTTAGCACAAAGCAATATCAAATTATCATATGTGTTTATGTTTGATTTTCCATCAATCCCTCGTGGCCCGTCTGAGCTTCGAGCTATGACATGAGCCATCTCACCAATTAGAACGTCATCCTCAATAAGTGAGCAACGACAGATATTGCACCTACCAGCAGACAAACTGAAAAGTTTTTTAATGTCACTTTGGTTAATTCCCATTTTATTACCCTCTGTAAAATCCTAAACCGTCAGAGATGCATAACGCCCAGCTCACCGCGCGAAGTAATGTTGGCGACTTTACTGCGTGTTTTTGCAGGAAAGGTGCAAACATTGCGGAGTCCGGTGGAGCTGTTTGATAGGCTATACATTTTGACCAAACCGCCAAAGAACGCCACTTGGATCATGGACTACAAAATCTAGCATGCCCCATGGTTGTTTAGTTATTTTTGAAATTGTAACACCATACTTATCGGCGACACCTGAGTTTATGACTTGTTTATGCCATGACTCTATATCTTCGACGAGTAGATGCATCATAAGATTTTCGGCTAATGATTGATTGTAAAAATCTTGAAGCAAGAAACTACAATTACCACAGTGGAAATATGCAACACCATCTTGGTCTGATGCTTTTATGAAACCTAAATCGGAATAGAACTGCTTTGAGACATTAAAGTCTTTTGATGGAATAAATGCCTTCAGTTCTACAATATTTAAATTGCTCAAATTCTACCTCCTTGTGTGCCTAACATTTAATAGTGCGCTCATCGCGCATATTTCTATCGATTTAACGCTCATTCATCAACTTTATAGAGTTTTAACAAATAACCTAAGGTATTACTATCACAATGTTTTCTTAAATTTTAAAGTAAAGTTAAATGAACCAATATGCGCGCGTCGCTCATTTTCATGAATATATGCGCAAAGAGCCGTTTGACGGCTCAATTAACTATTATATTTAGTCAATCTCAATGGCTGGTTTTCGCTCTAACCCGACTATCAGCTGGATAGTAGAGGTGCTATTATTAAATATAACCTTTTCTGGCTTTGAGGTATCTATGCCTAGTGATATTCAACTTAGTGCTAATCATAAATTTGTAGATATACTTAGCAATGGAAAAGTTAATTTAAGCTCAAACCCTTTAGATGAAATTGAATTAATTCAGCGTGGTTTAGATATAAAAAGTGTTGAGAAATTTAGGCTTGAGTTACGTTGGGATATTCAATCCTTTGCTAAAGCAATTGGTACAAATACTAGAATTTTCGAACGTCATAAAAAAGAGCATAAACGTTTAAATGCAACTTTGAGCGAAAATACCTTTGAGTTGGCTCATTTAGCATCAACTTGTATTGATTACTTTGAAAATATTGAACGATGGAATAAATGGCTAAATACATGCTCCTTACAATTTAGCTCTAAAACACCTTTAACATTTGTAAATACAATTGCGGGTAGAAGGTTAATTAGGAACGTTGTTAATAGCCTTAAACACGGTTATAACGCTTAAAAAGACCCCAGCGTTTGCTGAGGTCTTTTTATTTACCCTCTGCCTTTTCGGCAGTTAAAAGTTACAATTTGTGGTTGTTTACTTCCCGGCCTAACTTCAGCTGCCTACTCGGCAGTTCACGATTTGCGTAAAGAAGCATTAGTTAACTTAGAATTTCCAGCTGCCTACTCGGCAGTTCACCATCGTAATGAACGACCAGACCACATTCAAAAATTTCCAGCTGCCTACTCGGCAGTTCACAGGTGCAGGCTTTGACCTGTAGATGCTGGAAAATTTCCAGCTGCCTACTCGGCAGTTCACTATAAATAATAGTACGTATTACCTTAAATACCAAACTGTTAAGTGATTTTTATATGATCTACACTTACTTTTACCTATAAGTTTAAGCTATTGAAAAAACTATGAATATTTTATAACTACTTTTAAAGGGCCTTTAAAGAAGCAACCGTGCCTTGAAATGTTTGATTTGTAGCAAAGCCATAATTGTTAAAATGATTATTTATGGGTTCAGCTTTTTCAATTTTTTGTATATGCAGAACATAACTTTGGCCACTGCCTTTGCTTGATACGGGTATTGAATGAAAGTGGCCTATGTCCTTTGCCTCAAATTTATATTCAGGATTGTAAACCTCGCCTCTGGCTTCAGCTCGTTTTTTAGCGCGCTTTAACCGTCTTTGCTTTTCGCCAACAAATGCTTTGGCTACTGATTGGTTGCGAACAAACATGACTTCGCTTTGGTTTACTGGTACTTCGAGTATTTTTGATAAGCCAAATAACTTATCATGAGCCATCATCTCAAAATAGCTTTGCTGAGATAGATTGATTAATTGCTTCTTATCTGTCGATACAAACGCTACTTCATTACCTATTGTTTGCTCATTCCATTTAGGAAAGCACACACCAATATTACTTATTTCGCGTGAACTCATAAACCCATGCAAAATACCAATACAACGCCCAGCAAGAAGGCTTACATCACAATTTTTAGGTAAATAAGTAATAGTAAAATAATAGCGCTTCAACCTTTACTCCTTTGAAACAAGCCACCTTTGATCAGCACTGCCGCAATAAAGTGAACTGCGTCTGATTCTTCACCTTGCTCTAAACCATGCTTTTCCATGTGTTTAATATGCAAAGCAATGCGCGGGAGTAATGAATAAAAGTCTGAATGGCTCTTAGGTGTTCTGTGTGCAACTAATATTTGCTTATCTGCGCCATACTCGTGAGTGCGTAAAGGTTTGTAGCCTCCCTCGTACCAATCATCGATAGTTTGGATAGCCGCCCCTACTTTTTGTGAGTTTAAACTTGCTGCTTTTTTATCGCCCACTTGGGTGTACGCAAGTTGTTTAGATGACATGCCCTGTTCAACAGCATCTACAAACTTTTGACTTGGGTGAACCTCCTGGCTAAATGCATTTTTAATCTTTGCGGTTATATCTAAATAACAATAATTTTGAGGGCTGCTAAGCCCTTCTTGAATAGCTTCTGATAGTGTTATTAGTGCTGTTTGATTATTTTTCCAATTGCCCTGCCACTTTAGCTTTTGTGCACCCTCAACGATTATTGGGTCTAAATGTTCTGTGAGGATTTCAATATCAACATTTGGTGATTGGCGGTTGCGCCAAAGCCAGTTGCCCATCAGTATATTTTTAGCATAGCGAGTCGCAACTTCATTAAGGCCATTGTGCTTTTTATAGGTTTCAAAAAAACGTTTTAACCAATAAATAACTTTAGGGTCATCACAAACATGAGGCTCAATACTATTGGCCTCAACCCTGAGTGAAAAACGACAAAACAGCTCATTTACTGTTGGGGGCACGTAACACACATCAATTGTTTGTGGGTTACCAAAAGCGAAATCTTGTGGCGCTAAATTTTTAGCCACATTTTGCTTTTGATACGCATCGCCAAACCCTGACTTTTGCCCAACTAATTTATTTTGCTCTATTTGTAGCGGTTCAAAGTCAGACTCTGGTGTTTTATAAAAAAACACCGCTTTACTGGGTGAGAGCGAACGCGTGTAACTTAAGTGCCGAGGTAATTGCATTATTCATACTCAAACTTAGACTTTTTCATAAGCATAGACTCTTTTTGAACATCCATAACCCAAAATGCGTCATGAAAGAACTGCTTAGCCCCTGCGTACTTTACTGATGTATTGCTAACACACTCTAAAAGCCCAATTACGGGCTCAGCATAACAATGGTATTCATGTAATGCTGCATCTCGCTTTACGGGTTCTTCAAGCGCAGCAAAGCCAATTGCAGCAGGTCTTAAATTAAAGTTACCGTTAAGGGCATCAATCAATTGTTCAAAACTTTTGACTACTTTTTTTGAAGGGTACAACCAACTGCCATTTAACGATTTTGTCTTTATATTTTTATACAGCTCACTTGGTTTAGTATATAAATGGCACCAGTCAATATTTTGATATAACGAAGGTGGATGCATAGTGCCGCCTGCAAACGTAGATGGTAGTGCGGGCTTTATAAGCTGACTATTTAACTTATCTAACAGCTCAGTATTTGGTACAAAAAGCCTAAATATTAAATCGAGTGTTATATCGCATTTAGGTTTATCAATAATACCTGACCTTATTACATGACTACGCCCTGCAACTTGTTTTAACTTGCTTGGCTCAGGTAATGGTTTACCTTTATGTAGTTGATAGTTTTCAATGTAAATAGCACTGCCAATACACTTAATTGAAGGGTCTATAAAGTTTTTTAGCTTACGCTCAAAATTATGAGCAAGCCCATTTAAAGCTGTAAGTGACGGCATGCCTTGAATATATGGGTTAGCCATTGCCTCGGCATCAAACACTCGCATATCTTGGCAATGTACATACACTATTTGCTCATCATTTAATATTTCTTCTTGAGTTGTACAATGAGTAAACACATAGTTTAACTGCGTTTTAAACAACCCCATTAAATTAGGGTGATATGCAAAGCGTTTGAGCTTACTTAAAGTACCTAGGCTCTCATTTAGTATGTTACTAAATTGGCTAATACAGTTAGTAATACTCTGATCTAAGTAATGCTTTGCCCACTCAGGGTAAGCTTGGTTTTGCGCGTTATTTTTAGCTTCAAGAATGTTATCAAGCCATAACTGCAAACTAACACGTACCTGCCTAATAGCCGCTACTCGCGCTAATCGCTTTTGCCTTAACGTATTAAACTGCTTAATACCAACCAACACCAAGAGTGCATGCTGAAATTGATTACTTAATAGCGCACGAATTTTAAATGTTTTTTCAATATCATTATTGGCTACTTTTGAGCGGTTAATAGCCTTTGAATATGTTTTAGGGGAGTAGCGCAACACTCTAATATTACCACCTACTGAGCTTGCTAAATCGCCAACATTGGCTGGCCTTGAGTGCTCAACTAAACCAAAGTTTAACTTACGTTCTGTTGTTAATTGCTGAATTTTAGCTAGCATTGCGTGGCTAACTACAGGCGTAACCGCAAGGTAGCTTTGCTGGAGTGGCATTTGTAGTTGTGGTGAAAAAGAACTTACTTCTAATGGGAGCTCTACCACTGGCAACTGCTGTTTTATTTTACCCGAGATTTCTAAAACCGACTTTTTAGCAAACCCGTATGCTCTTATTAAATTAATCCAAACATGCTTTTCATTAATTAACAGCCTTGCTAAACAAGTCACTTCACCTTGCCAAATAAATGAGGTTAAAAATAGCTTTGCATGATTAATTTCAGCACTGTTGTGCGACCAGCCAAAACTTAAAGGTAATGACCGGCTGCAAATACCCGCAATATCTTCACTTACAACCTCACTAATTAAACGTTGATGGCTTACGCGTATATCGGGGTATTTTAAGTTATGAGTATGAAACCATTTAACTTCGTTAATGCACTTACTCAGTAACACTTCATCGCGTAATACACTTTTAGCGGTTCTTGTACTTGTTAGATCATCAATTTCACTGCGCTTATAAACTAGGTTAATGAGTACAGTCAGCGCTTGTTCTTCAAATCCATCTACCACAACATGAGGCGTGTATGGCGCAAACAACTTTCTTAGTATTGTGGTTTTTTCTTTTAATGGTTCAATTGCAAATGCATCTTGTAAGTTCATAAGTTACCACGGCGCTATAAATTGTTTTTTTGTTTGAGGCTTTTCTGCTGCGAATGCTTGCTGTAGTTCAATCACTTGGCGTAAATAAAAAACATGGCTATCAGCTCTGAGCTGTTCGTGCTTTTTTTGTGGATAAGCGCAGTTTAAAAAGCCTTCTTGATGAAGCCTGTAAACTTGCTCTGTAGTGGTGTTTAATAATACTGCGGCATCAAAAGTACAAAGCAGTAAATCTGCAATATTTGGATGTTTAGCTTTAGGATTACTACCAACTAATTCGACAAAGTAATTAATAATCTCATCAAGAACTTTGTTTTTACGGTTACTTGTTGCAGCTATTTGACCATCACGGATCACCCTGCCATACACAGAGTTAAACTTAGTTTTATTAAAAGGGTTAAGTTGTTTGAGCCGCGCATTATTTGTGAGTAAATCTAGTTCAGCTGTAAAGCCATCAGGCCAAGTACTAAAGTAATCAACAAAAGCTCGATTAAAGTCAGCATCGCTTACATCAAGTTGCTTAACCTTCGCAAACCACGGTATCAACCCCACTATTTTTTGGCTGTTACTACTTGCAAGCGCAAATGCAATTTTAAAGTCTGCATCGTTTAACTGTTCACTACTGGTTGGTTTATAACCACAACCACACTCTAAAAACGCCTCAGAAGCTCTATAATCAATTAAGTTATGACATTCTCTACATTTGCGTATTCCGGTGATGGTGAACACCGATTCCGGTTTTATCGTGAACACTTAAATTCCACGCATTGGGTTCAT